>JAKAAM010000027.1 GCA_021802325.1 Nitrospirota bacterium | reverse complement strand
CCTAAGAACCGCGATTGACTGAAGGAGGTTGGGGAAGAAAAACAAGAAACCCCTTGTCGTTTCTGGTAAAATAGCAGGTGTCGAAGCCAACTATTTACCCACCCGAAGGGTGAAACGAAAGGGGCGACTTCATGGTACGACAACACGTTCTTCCCTTCAAGCTCGAATCGACCAACGACACAATGACATCCCAGGCGGGTCTGGTCCTGTTCGGGGAGTTTCTTCACTCCCTGGATCTGAAAAGGGAGATTGACCGGGCCTTTGGAATTCCGGGGAGCGGGGCGGGATATCCGGCCTCGGCCTATGTTCTTCCGCTTTTGCTGATGCTGAATGGAGGAGGACGGAGCCTTTCGGATCTTCGGATGATCGCGCGGGACAAAGGACTCCTGTCTCTGCTTGGCATTGAGGCGATCCCGTCAACGGATGCCTTCGGACGCTGGCTCCGACGGATGGGCGGAAAAGGTCCGGGACTCTCGGCGCTGGAGAGGGTGATCGACCGGGTCGTCACCGTTTTGGGAAAGAGGCTGCGGAGACGCAGGAGAAAGGCGGGAGGAGCCCCTGTCCGGGAGGTCACCCTCGATATCGACGCGAGCCAGATCGTGGCGGAGAAGAAAAAGGCCCACTGGACCTATAAGGGAGAGAAAGGATACATGCCCCTGGTGGGACATGTGCGGGAACTCTCCGGGATGGTGGTCCATGAGGAGTTCCGGGACGGGAACGTCTCCCCGGGAACCGGCCATGTGCCGTTTCTGAAAGACTGCCTCCGACGGCTTCCGGACGGGGTCCGGGTCACACGGTTTCGGGCGGACAGCGCCAGCTACCAGGCCGAGGTGTTCAACCTGTGTTTCGAAAAAGGCATCCGGTTCGTGGTCGGAGCCGACCTGGATGCGGCGGTTCGGGCCGCGATCGGGATGATTCCCGACACCGCCTGGCGCCCTTACCGGGACGGCCACATCGCCGAGACGGTGCACACCATGAACAAAACGCACAATGCCTTCCGGCTGATCGTGGTGCGGAAGCGGGTCCAGGGCTCTCTTCCGGGTCTTCCGACGGAGCCTCCCTCCTTCGAGACCCGCTACAAGGTTCTGGCGACGAATCACAAAGAGATCCCCGAATGGGTGCTGGACTGGTACAACCAGCGGGGAGACGACTCCGAAAACCGGATCAAGGAGCTGAAGATCGGGTTCGGGATGGAGCGGATGCCGAGCGGGGAGACGAAAGCCAATGCTCTCTTTTTCAGAATTGGCGTCCTGGCCTACAACCTCTTTCTTCTGTTTCGGGGACAAATCCTCTCCGATGCGTTTGATCGCGCCCAGATCCAGACGGTGCGCTGGCAGGTCTACCAGGTGGCCGGAAAGGTGGTGCGTCATGCGGGAGCGCTTCTTCTGAAGGTGGCGGACGATCTCCTGCCCTTCTTTCAAGCGCTTCGGGAACGAAGCTATCGGCTGATGTGCCAGCAACGCGTCACATGACGGAAGTGGCGGCTCTGTTTTCGACGATAAAGCCCCGCTCCCACGAAAGACAGGAGGCTTGCGTGCAGAGAGCGCCTTAGAACCGTTCAAAGGCGGGAGGGGGGAAGAATTTCACCCCCCATCCGGAGACAATCAGGGGGTCAGGAAGGAAAATCCCGTTCGAAAAATCGGGATTTCCTCCCTACACCCTTCCTGGGAGGGTCGCACGCAAATTCAATTTCGGTTTTTTGGGATTCCATTTTGTTTGAGATCTTCGGGGGAAATGTTCTAAAATGTCCCTTTATATCGATGAGGTGAACATGTTCCATGGAACCTTGATTCCCCCTGCCGGGGAACGAGTTCCCCGGACCCGTAGGAAGGAAGATTCATGCTTGAATGGATCAGGCGAGAAGCCGTCGAACGCCCGAAGGTAATTGGGGTGCTCATACTTTTGACAGGAGGGATTTTTGTTCTGTCTATGGGGTGGTGGGGGTTCTCCCAGAGCGGATCTTCGGGGGGGGATGTCGTGGCAAAGGTCGATGGCGTGCCGATCAAGGCCAAGGACTATTCCCGGGATTATCTGATCATGAAGGACAACTACAAGCGCCTTCTTAGAGGAGACCTCGGCGCCAAGATCCTGAAGGACTTGAACTTTCCTGGGCTTGTTCTCAGGAATATGATTTATCGTCAGCTTTGGATCGACGAGGGAAAGTCTCTTGGAATAGCCGTTTCTGATAAGACTGTCGTCGATGAGATCGCTAAGATTCCTTTTTTTCAGGTGGGAAATCCTCCTGTTTTTTCAAAGGATGCCTATGTGACATTCCTAAAGGAGACCCATCAAAGTGCACAGAGCTTCGAACGCTCTGTCCGACTCGATGTGCTTGTCCAGCGCGCCCAACTTTTTGTCAGGGCCTCCCAGACAATCGGTGCACTTCCTTCCGCCCCGTCGTCAGGACAGCAAGCATCCGATTTGGCTTCCGAACGCTCCCGGATTCAGAACGAGACGGTTGAAGCCCTTCAGAACCAGCTTGAATCAAAGGCGCATATCGACATCGACCAGAAGGTCTTCAAGGCGCTTTCCCGCCAACTTCTCTGACCAGACCCCACCCACCAGGACGGAAGGATTCTCCCTTGACGCTTCCCCTTGCTCCTGAGCACCTGCGCCACGGTGCTCGCATGACAGATTTTCATGGGTATGAGCTTCCTCTTACTTTCACCTCCATTCTCGAGGAATCTCGAGCTGTTCGAGAGCTTGCCGGTCTTTTCGATATTTCTCATATGGGTCATTTTGTTGTAAGAGGGCCCGGGGCTCGCCATGCCATCAATGGGCTCATGACCTCTGATCTCGAAGCAGTTCCTTTTGGTAAGAGCCTTTATGGCATTCTTCCCGACAGCAATGGGGGCGCAGTAGATGACCTGATCGCTTGCGCCTTTGATCCCGAAACGGTTCACATCATTGTCAATGCAGGGACCCGTGAAGGGGATTATGCCTATATCCGTGAGCGGCTTTCGCCGGCCATCCACTTGGAGGACCAGTCTCCGGGACAGGTGGGGCTGGCCCTTCAGGGGCCCAAATCACCTGAAATTGTCTCCCTTTTGGGCCAGGGATTTGAATCAATGCTTCGACGGGAGGTTCGACAGGTCCCGGCAGAAGGAGGCCTCCTGTGGGTGAGTCGGACTGGTTACACAGGCGAAGACGGGTGGGAATTTTTTGGCCCCGCCGCACGTGTCCTGGATTTCTACCGAGTCTTCTCCACGAAGGGGATGGCCCATGGTTTAGCCATGGCAGGCTTAGGGGCCAGGGATCTCCTTCGGCTAGAGATGGGATACTCCCTTTATGGACAGGAGCTCACCCGAGAACGGACACCCTTTGACGCAGGTCTCGATTTTGCCGTCAATCTGCGCAAGGGGGACTTCCTCGGACGGGAGTCGATGATGGCCGCAAGAAATGACAAAAGTCGGGAACGCCTGTCCGGATTTGTTCTCTTAGACAGAGGGATTCCACGCAGTCATTGTTCTGTGCTTGACCCGGAGACCGGACAACGGGTGGGGGAGGTGACCTCGGGAGGCCATTCTCCCCGGGTAGGGGGAGGCTTTGGCCTTGCCTACCTGGCTGGTCCCTTCTGGGAAAAGTTTCAGCATGGCGCTGAAGCCTTGGTGGAAATCCATGGAAAACACCACCGGGCAAAAATGCATCCTCGCCCTTTCACAACGACTTCGCCACAATCCAAGACGTAGGGTGTTTGAGCGAAATCGAAAAAAATTGAACCTGATCCGGAAGGAGCAAAACCGTGAGTTCCGAGCGACGTTATACAACGACACACGAATGGATTTCCCCCGTGGGACCAGAAGGCCGCATGAGAGTGGGAATAACAGATTTTGCACAAAAAGAGATTACTGACGTCGTTTTCGTGGAACTCCCGAAGATTGGCAAAAAGGTGGAAACAGGCGGAGAGGTGGCGATCATCGAATCGGTCAAAGCCGCCTTCTCAATCTATGCGCCTTTAGGGGGAGAGGTTGTGTCAGTCAACGAGAAAATTGAGAATAACCCCGGTCTTGTAAATGACGATCCCTATGGTGAGGGCTGGCTTTTTGAGCTGAAGGTCTTTGATCCCGCCCAGCTTTCCACTCTCCCTGACGAGGCTGCCTACCAGAAGCTGATCGTCTCCGGAGGTGGACACTAGGCCATGGCCAGCTTTATCCCTCATACCCCTGAAGAGACGGGAGAAATGCTTACCCGTATTGGGCTGAAGTCAATCGAAGATCTTCTTCTCCAGTTTCCTGCCACAAATCCCCGTCCAGGAGCTCCAGATCTTTCTCTTTTGGGAGAGGGAATGGACGAGCGTGCCCTCCTCCGGTGGTTTGCCGGTCTCGCGGAAAAAAATAAGGATGCCTCACGTGCTGTGGTCTTTCGAGGAGCAGGATCCTACGATCACTTCATTCCCTCGGCCACAGGGGCTCTAGTTTCCCGGGGAGAATTCCTGACATCTTACACTCCGTATCAGCCCGAGGCCTCACAGGGGCTTCTCCAGGCCATCTTTGAATTTCAGACGGCCATTTCTAGACTCTATGGCATGGATCTCTCCAATGCTTCTCTCTATGACGGGGCGACTGCATTGGCAGAGGCCGTTCTTGTCGCCATCCGAGAAACCGGCCGCAGCCGCATTCTCCTCTCCGAAGGCCTCGACCCCATGATTCGAGAGGTAGTGCACACCTATCTCGAGGGGCTGTCCATCAAGATTGATCTTCTTCCTTTGGGGCAGGGAGGGCAATCGACACCAGAGTCTCTTAAGGAGCGAGTGGATGAGAGCCTTGCCTGTTTTGTGGGAGCCATTCCTACCTTTTTCGGCACAATCGATGACTTTAACGGAGTGGCGGACCTTCTCCATGGTGTAGGGGCCCTTTTTCTTCTGCATGCCAATCCGCATGCTCTTGCACTTCTCCGCACTCCGGGAGAATGGGGAGCAGACATCGCGACAGGGGAAGGTCAATCCTTGGGTCTGCCACTTTCTTCGGGAGGGCCCTATCTGGGGCTTATGACCGCCCGGAAGAAGTATGTCCGCAGAATTCCTGGTCGTCTGGCTGGCCTGACAAAGGATTCCGAGGGACGTCCCTGTTTTGTCTTGACCCTTCAGGCTCGGGAACAGCATATTCGCAGGGAAAAGGCAAACTCTAATATTTGCAGCAATGAAACCCTGCTGGGAATTGCGGCTCTCGTCAACATGGCCCTTCTGGGTCCTGGAGGTCTTGCAAGAGCTGCAGCCGGATCCTGGAAAAATGCGCACGAGCTGGAGAAACGCCTGACGGCTCTCCCTGGCGTTCGCAACCTTTTCCCGGATGCTCCGTTCTTTCATGAGTTTGTTCTTGAAATGACGCCTTCGGCTAAGAGGATGAGTCAATTTCTCCTCGAAAGAGGCATTTTGGGGGGGCTCCCTCTTGAGCCTATCCTTGGATCCTCCTGGTCGGGGCGCTCCCTTTGGTGTGCCACCGAGGTCCGAACAGAAGAAGAAATCAGTCAGGCAGTCGATCTCGTTCGGGAGTTTTTGAGACAACACTGATCCAAAACATTCTAGAGAAGGATTCGATGACGCAGGTGGAAGATATTCGTGATGGTGAGGAACGGGTTATAGAGCGCCCTCCGATGGAGCCAACCCTTTGGGAAAAGTCTCGCCGGGGAACAAAGGGTGTTTGCAGTCCCGGGACTGATCCGCAGGCTGTAGCGATAAAAATTCCCGCTCAGCTCCTTCGGAGCGAGCCTCCTTCCCTTCCGGAGCTTTCTGAGCTCGAAGTGGTGAGGCATTTTACTCGTCTCTCCCATCTTTCCCGCGGAGTGGATACCCATTTTTATCCCTTGGGTTCCTGTACGATGAAATACAACCCGAAGGTCATGGATCGGATTCCTGAAATCCCGGGGTTCAGAGACCTTCATCCCCGCATGGATTCCGAGGGAATGCAAGGGCTTTTGGAAGCCCTTTCGATCTGTGAAGAGAGCTTGGCCTCATTAATGGGAATGGATGCCGTAACCCTTGCTCCTGCCGCAGGAGCCCATGGTGAGCTTGCAGGCATTCTGATTGCTCGTCGATATTTCGAATCAAAGAAAGATCGGACCCGTACGGAGATCCTCATTCCGGACTCTGCGCATGGAACCAATCCCGCAAGTGCTGCAATGGGGGGGTTTTCTGTTCGGGTTGTGGCATCGGGGCCCGATGGAGGCGTTGATCTCGACTCGCTCAGGGACGCCCTCTCAGAACGGACAGCCATGGTTATGATGACCGTTCCCAACACCCTTGGGCTTTTCGAGAAAAATTTGAAAGAAATGATCGCCCTTGTTCGTTCGGCAGGGGCCCTCCTTTATATGGACGGTGCAAATTTCAATGCCTTTATGGGAGTCCTTCGGCCGGGAGATTTGGGCTTTGATATTGTTCATATCAATACCCACAAGACCCTTGCGACCCCTCACGGAGGGGGAGGTCCGGGATCGGGTCCTGTCGGGGTGACCCGGGAGCTGGCTCCGTTCCTTCCTTCACCACGGGTTATCAAGGAGGAGGGACGATATCGCCTGGCAAGTCCGGAAGGGTCGATCGGCCCGCTCCGCTCCTTTATCGGTTCGACGCTAGTCCTCCTTCGGGCCTTGGGGTACATGAAAATGTTAGGCAAAAGTGGGCTTCGGGATGTCTCGTTGTATGCCCTTCTCAATGCCAACTATCTGCGCGTTCTGCTTGACGGGGTGCTTCCCCGGAAAGGCGAGGGCCTCTGTGCGCATGAGTTCGTCCTGTCGGCGAAGGAGTTCTCGAACCACGGACTTCATGCCTCAGACGTTGCCAAGGAGATCCTTGATGCAGGGTATTATGCTCCGACTGTCTCTTTTCCCTTGATTGTTCCCGAAGCGCTGATGGTCGAGCCCACGGAAACCGAATCCAAAGAGACTCTGGACCGTTTTGCCCGGGATTTTCGGACGATTTGCGAGAAGGCCCGCCGATCCCCCGAGGCCTTAAAGGGAGCGCCCAGACGGACGCCGGTTTCCCGTCCCGACGAAGTCGGGGCGGCGCGGGATCCTATTTTGACCGACCCCCGTTCCCTTTAGAGTGTGGGATGTCTGCCGGTGTGGTAAACGGTGGATTCGATCGAAGGGTGGTCTTTCTTTCGGACCGGGAAGGATCGGCACGCGATCAAATGGCTCGTGATCGGGAGATTCTTTCGCGCCCCTCACTTTGGCGCCGTTCCCTTTTGCGTCTCTATCGCATTCGCTCGGGAGTGACGGTTGGTCGTTCTTGGGCAGGAACCCTTCCGCCGGAATGGCCTTGCTCCAACGAGGAGATTGTGGTTCGCCCTACCGGGGGAGGGGCCGTACTCCACGGAAAAGATCTCTGTCTTTCCCTTTTCGTCCCGTGGGGGCAAAGATTTCCTCGGGGACAGGATTGGCCCCACTTTTACGAGCGCCTCCATGGATGGTTGTCGATGGGGCTCGCCTCCTGGGGAATTCCATCAACGGAAGCAACCTCTTGCCTTTATCCTTTATCGTCCTCTGCCAATACCCCTCCCGGGGGGGCCTGTTTTTCTGAACCTGTTCGAGGAGACCGAATGTCAGATGGACAAAAAATTCTGGGGGGAGCCTTGGCCCTAGCCCGGGAAGGACTCCTCTATCAGGGCTCGATTTCCCTTCCGATCCCCAATCCACGCTTGTCAGAGCTCTTCGAAGGGTGGTATGGTCTTGTGGGGGAGGAGGCTCTCGCAGATCTTCTTTTGAGGGGGAGGGAAGGCTAAGGATGTCTCTTGCTTCGCATCTCAAGCGCATTGATCTTACGGGTGACTTCGACGTTCCGGACGCCCCCCTTGGCATGGATGTTCGGGATCCCGCCGGGCGCCTGGTGGTCAAGGCAGGGGAATCCCTGACTCGTTCCCTGCTTGAGCGCCTTCGGAAAATGGGGATTCTTGAGGTCTATGTCCAGTCAGCAGAAGCATCTTCCCCCGATTATTGGGTGAAATGGGGAGAGGAGTGGCTGGCCGAGGCCCGTTCACGTCTTGTCCACCTCACGCCAGAAAATGGGGTCATTTCCGAGGAGCTTGATCGCTTCGTCCGTGTTCTTTCGGAGGCGGTCGATTCTTACATCGGAGACAAAATCCATCCCAAGGCCGAGTGACATTTCAAGACCTTGCGGGGGAAGGACCCTCTGTTCAGATGAACTCATTGAAGGGTGTGTATGAGCTCTGATCCCTTTCCACCCATTCCAAGAACCTCCGCCTCCCGTCCCCCGACGGACAGGCTTTTTGAGCGTCTGTCTTCCATTGACCATCTTCCCACCCTTCCTGCGATAAGCCAGAAGGCCCTTTCTTACCTTGACGATCCCGATCTTTCGATGGTGCGCCTTGCAAAGATCATCGAAGAGGACCAGTCAATGGCCTCCAGAATTCTCAAGGTTGCCAATACCCCATTTTATTCGCGGTCGGGAAAGGTTGGCTCAATCAGGGAGGCGGTTCTGCTCCTCGGGATCAACGGGATTCGAGGACTGATCCTCTCGATGGCAGTCTTTGACCGGATCGAAAGCCGCCGGGGAACCCTGAAGCTCTGGAAACATTCCTTTGCGGTGTCGGTCCTCTCCCGGATGATCGGTGAATCCCTTCAGATGGGAACTCCGGAGGATCTCGGAACGGCAGGGCTTCTTCATGACTTTGGAAAGGTCATCTTCTATCTTGACTTTGAAGAGTGGATGTCGGATGTTTTTGACCGGGACCAAAATGTCCCCGACTGGCGCTTCGAAGAGGATTTCTTTGGGGCGAGCCACGCCTTTGTCGGCTTCAGGCTGTCCTACTTCTGGCGCTTCCCCTCCTCAATCCGTATTCCCATTGGTTGGCATAACAATCCGGCTCGGGCGCCGTCCTATCAGCTGGAGGCCGCTATCATCTCTCTGGCCGATGGCTTGGCGACAATGGCCGGGTTCGGTCTGGAAGAGGCCCCGACTCCGGATTTTACGATGATGGATGCCCTGCGGGTGCTCGAGCTTTCAGACGGACGGCTGGAGGAGATCTTTAAGACACTTCTTGAAGGGCTCCCCAAGCTCGAACTCCCGGATTTGTAGGATGGAGCTCCGGACCCCCTCGGAGACCTCTCCGGGGAGCGGAGCCCTGATGGAGGCACTTGCCCTGGCGATGGACCAGGAGTTCCCCGCCTGGGGAATCCTCTGCGATCCGGAGGCAGCCCCCGAATGGGCATATTTTCAGGAGTGGCTCAAGGACGGCTTCCATGGGAAGCTCGACTATATGGCCCGAAGCGCTCACCGGAGGCAGAAACTTTCCCTGGCTTATCCTGGCCTGAGGACTCTCGTCATAGCTCTTCTCTTCCATGGCTCTGGCCAATCGGAAAAGAGTCAGTCCCCCGACACAACCTCCCATGATCGTTTTGCCAAAATTGCCCGCTATGCGGTTGGTCCAGATTACCACCGTCTCTTCGAAGAGGCCTTTGGCCGAGTGATCACAGCAATTACCCCCTTCCTTCCCTCCGGGGAGACTCCCCTCATCAAGGTCGATCATGGGGCTCTTCTCGAAAAATCCCTGGCGCGGCGTGCCGGACTGGGGGCAATCGGAAAAAACACCTTGCTGATTCGCCCGGGACAGGGCTCTTATTTCACTCTCGGTTCACTTCTTCTCTCCACGCCTCTTCCTTCACGAATCGATGGCTACGGATCCACTGAGATCTGTGGGGGATGCCGTCGCTGCCTTGATGCCTGTCCCACCGGAGCCCTGGTCGAGCCCTTTCGTCTCGATGCCCGCCGCTGTCTCTCCTATCTGACGATTGAAAGGCCGTCGGATGACCCACTCGAGCTTCGGAAAAAATTCGGAGGAGAGTGGTTTTTTGGATGCGACATCTGTCAGGAGGTCTGCCCCTATAATGCCACGCCCTCTCATGCAGAAATTGAAGATGAAGGAAGGTTGCTGCCCGTGTCGGCTTCTTCCGGTGAGCTCAAGGGATTTCGAGGCAGGAACGGGGCCCTCTCCCGGGTCTCCCTCACGCGCCTTGAATATCGTCTTCGTGAGATCCGGGAGACGGAGAGCCCTGAGGACTAAGGGTAAGATTTGGTGAAACATCGTGAAGTCGGCTATGATCATAAGGGGAAGACTTTCGGTCTCAGTGCGGGCCTTTTTTTGCAAGAAGGCTGTCTGCCCTGACAGGGGCGCTCGGAATCTTTTTCGGGAAAGACGGGTTTTCATTGGTTTCAAGGAGGCACCATGGGGAAAACCGCCCCTCCCACAACTATACCGATTGAAGAGTTTTCCGGACGTTTTGTCGGACAATCGAAGAGGGTGCGTGAGCTTCTGACGCTGGTGGCAAGAGTGGCGAAGAGCGATTCGACGGTTCTGATCACCGGAGAAAGCGGAACGGGAAAGGAGCGGATTGCCCGGATCCTTCACGAGGCCAGCCCCAGGGCGCACGCTCCCTTTGTTCCGGTAAACTGCGGTGCGATCCCGGAGGGACTCATGGAAAGTGAGCTCTTCGGCCATGAAAAAGGAGCCTTCACGGGAGCGGTGACGGGACGTCCCGGGCGCTTCGAGCTGGCCAATGGCGGGACGATCTTCTTCGACGAAATTGGAGAGCTTCCCCTGCCTCTTCAGGTGAAGCTTCTGAGAGTCCTTCAGGAAAAGACCTATGAAAGGGTGGGGGGCGTTCGGGTTCAGACGGCCAATGTGCGTGTTTTGGCGGCTACCCATCGGAATCTCGAGGAAATGAGCCGGGAAGGGCGCTTTCGTGAGGATCTCTTTTATCGCCTTTCGGTCATTCCTGTCGAGATCCCCCCCCTCCGGGAGCGGAGAGAGGACATTCCGCTTCTGATGACATTCTTTCAGCGCCGATGGGAAGAGGAGGGACGCGGGGATCCCGTGGAATTGGGCATGGATGTCCAAAAGGCCTTGAGCGACTATCCCTGGCCAGGAAATGTACGGGAGCTTGAAAACGTGATGGAGCGGCTCCACGTGCTCTATGGAGGAGAAACCGTAACCGTCGACCTTCTTCCGGAGAAGATCCGTCAACATCTTTCCTCTATTCCCGAGCCCCTGCCCTCCCCGATGGAGACCTCCTCCGATCCCTTGCCTCCTCAGTCAGACAGCTCTCCTGATGCCGAATTGCCGGTGTTGCTTGATGGCGCATCTGCCAGCCTTCTTCCGGACCCTGCACGGCTGGTCGGATCCATCGACGCGGAGTCCGATTTCAGCCTGACCGCCTTTATGGGAGACATCGAACGGACTCTGGTCCAGAAGGCGCTTGAGAGGGCTGGTGGCAATCGCTCCAAGGCAGCGGAGCTTCTGGGAATCAACCGGACGACCCTGATCGAGAAGTTGAAACGCTTCGGGATCTCGTGAGATGCGCGCCAGCTCGGATCAAAAAGGTGAGGCTTCCCCGGACTCCAGGGAAGGAATCCGCAGACGGGTGGTCCGTTGGCTTTCCGGTGAGCCTGAGCGGGTCTTTGCCTTTGGAGCCCTCCTCGTCGGGATAATCTTCGTAGTCCTGGCTCTTCATTCCTATGATTCCACCCGTCTTGTGCGCAGGGCCCTCGTGCTTGCCGGGAACTTTGAACGTGAAGAGGCTCTCGTGTCGGGGTATCTCCTGTCCATCGACGATGCCGAAACAGGACAAAGGGGATATCTTCTGACCGGGAATCCGTCCTACCTTGCTCCGTACATCAAGGGGATCAGCCGGTCGATGGTCCTCGAGCGAAAGCTCCGCGACACATTTCCCGGAGGATCC
>JAKAAM010000026.1 GCA_021802325.1 Nitrospirota bacterium | reverse complement strand
AAAAGCTCAAGACTCTCTCCCAGGTCAAGCTGCTGATCATCGATGAGATCGGGTACATCCCCATTGATCGCCTGGGAGCCAACTTGTTCTTCCAGCTCATCTCCCGGCGTTACGAGCGAGGCTCTATGATCCTGACCTCGAATCAGACCTATGGCAATTGGGGGGATATTTTCGGAGATCCGGTCATCGCCAGTGCGATCCTGGACCGGGTGTTGCACCATGCGACTACGATCAACATCAAAGGAGAGAGTTACCGACTGAAGGAAAAGAAAAAAGCCGGACTTTTGTCACGCACCCGGGAGGAGTCGACAACCGAGGTCGCTTAACCACCAGGGGGGGAAATTTCGTTTCCCCAAAAGGGGGGAATTTTTACTCCCATTGACAGCGGTGGTAAGTTTGCCTAGCCGGTCGGTTCCGTCGGACGTTGGAACAAGGTAGTTTTGTCCAATGATCAGTCTATGCGGATGCTCTCCAAAGGCAATTTCCGGGGAGTCGCCGTCGAATGTGGCAGGAACTTCGCTATGTCGTTGCATGGAAGTCAGAAGATCGTGCATGTCTTTGTGTTTTCCCCGGGTTTTGTGTGCTTCACGAAGGCTTTGAAATGGGGTGTCATGTTTGAAGTCGGGGATCTGGAAGCCCTCGGCCAGAATGACGCAAGGAAGCGCAAGCGATTCCAGGTTGTGTCCATGGGGCTGATTGGTTAGAAAGACATAAGCAGACGGGAGAGATTTGGCCAGTTGCCCTTTAAGATTACGTCCCTCAGATTGGCGGATATTGGACAAGGCTTTGTGGAGGTAGTCTGGAATCTCTTTGTGCACAATGGCGTCTGGTACATTGATATCGATAAAGACGATTCTCGGGTACTTGGCGAATTTGCTGAGGGCTTTGTGTAGTCTTCGTCCAAGGCGGAATCGGGCTGATGCGCCCTCAACATTGTCGTCTGGATTTCTCTGTTTGGCCTCTATCGAGTATTTTCTTCCCGATTTTTTATGAGTTGCAGTGAATTCGCAATGTGTAGTTGCTCGGTCGTCCTCATTTTCGAATTCGATTTCGAATCCCGCGCGAATAAATGCCGCTGCTACAAAAGTCTCATAGCGAGCACCTGGAAACAAGTTCACATTCTTGATTCTATTGATCAGCTTTTTCTGCAACTCGGCATTGTGGGCCAAGGTATAGAGATCGTAGGCAAGACTCAACCATGCAGCGACTGCACCCGTCATTGGTGCGCTGAAGATTTCCCCCTGTTTCTGGAAGAATTTTTTCTGATACAGGCAGAGGTGCTGGTACCAGACTAAGATAGGATGCCGTTGTTCCAATGGTTTGCCCAATTCGGCGGTTCCCCAATCCGAATCAAGGACATTCTTGACATACTGACTGAGAAAATCGTGGAAAGTTTTCCATCTCTTTGAATAGAGAACCGTATTGTTTACTGCGACAAACCGCGTTTCATTCATCTCAGCGGATATGATCGGCCTACCGAGTCCTTGCTGGTCTTCTCGCTGTTTTTCTTTGGCCTGGATCTGGGCAAGCAGATATTGCAAATCAGGTGATGAGGGTGGAGGAGTCTTGGCAGACATGCTTATTCCATGGCAACGCTTAAACTTCTTGCCGCTACCGCATGAGCATGGTTGATTTCGCCCGGTTTTTTTTCCTGATCTCTCGGAGGATACGTTCATTCATGCCACCGTTCTATGAGCCGTTATTGTTCTCCCCAATCGGTTTAGCGCCTCATTTGCTTCCAATAGCTGACGACAGGGCGAGAGAACATATAGGCTTTATTCCGAATCAGATTCTACCAGAGTTCTCCTCCAGATTTCCCCAAGCTTCGGATTCCTTCCTTCCGACAAGGAGACTCCCGGAGTATTTTCGAATACCTTTGTCTTGCTGGGGTACTCTCCTCTTTCCATAAACTCCCTGACCGTCGTTGCAATGGCTTGGGCCTTCCTGTCGAATGTTTCCTCGGCGCGTCGACGAATTCCTTCCTTGTAGCGGGTCGATATCTTTAGGGAGTGTTCTGGAAATCGGTACCGGAGATAGCCGGTTCCGACTCCGAGATCCTTGGCGGCTTTTTCGAGCGACAGGCCATCGTCTCCGGTTTCGACCAGGAGATCGAGTTCCTTCAGAATCGATATATGATCCTGACGCCGTATCCGAGAAGTCCGTGGAGACCCTGTCCGAAGCTTCGAATCTGTCTTTTCGACCGAGCCGAAGGATGTTTCGAAGTTTCCTCCTTCCGACAGAAAGGAGACCGGATCGAGCCCGAGCCGATAGCAGAATTGCAGGAAATAGTCGAATCGTGGACGGCAGCGCCCCCGCCTCCATTGGCCGACGGTTCCCGTTCCCCATCCGAGCAGGCGGTCCATGGCCTCGGCATTGCCGTCCGTTCTTCTCTGAATCGTCAGAGCGATCCGGACTCGGAATGCGTCGATCACGCAAAAAGTCCCTCCCGAAGCGGCGAAAAGAAAGAGAAGGGCAGTTTTCTTGGAGATCCACCGATGCCAGGGATCGTCGGACGGAGGGATTGTTGGATCGCACTTTTCGGAGAAGTCCGTCCCGCACAAGGCGCATCTTCCCATGATCGAAAACTGCGCCAGTGCGGGCTGCTCTTTTCCACACCCGGAGCATGTCGACGTGAAGGGCGTTCCATGGATAGGACACCTTTCCATGACGGACAATTGCCAGCGGAGAGGTTCGTGAAGAGGGATCCCGTCGCCCCGCTGTTCGGAAAAACAGAGGGAGCACCAGGATTTCGTCGTCTTCAGAAGTCCCTTTCCCCCTCCGTCGAAGAGACCCTTCCATGGAAGCATTGTCAGAAGCGACAGGTCGGAGCGGAAGGTCAGTTCGTTTAGAAGCCGGGAGAAGCGTTCCGCATAGAGTCCCAGGCCGTTCATGGACCGGGCGCTCTCCCGAAAGAGCCTCGTGTAGGAACGGGGTATTTTGAGGTCGGGAAGTCGTGGAACGAGGACTTCGTGGAGAAGGATTCTCAGCGGGACCACATGGGCCGAGGAAAGTCTCGTCAGGTAGCTTGTCAGACATTCGGGATCTCCCGAGTCGAGGCCCGCAGGGTCGAGACGATAGAGAACGCTCGCATTCACGAGACAAGACCGGCGATCGAGTCGGGATTCTGGAGTCCCACCGGATCTCGCTTCGGTTTTCGTTTCCCGGGAAGCCGGTTGAATCCGGCGGCCGGTTTCGGGGGTTTCGTTTCGGCGATCGCGATCGGTCCTATTCCCAGGTTCGCTCGAATGCTGTCTCGCAGGTCTCCTCCGAAGGCCTGTTCTCCTTCCCTGATTTCCCGGACGATCCGTTCAAGCTGTCGGTCCGATATGGCCGTCGATTCGAGATGGGCCACGGACACTTCCGTCGACTTATTCGACAATGCGAGAGCGAGGGCTTGTGTCATCCAGTCCTTCAGGATACCCACGCATCCCGCGCTCATCCGATAGATGTATTCGATATGGGGATCGAGGGGGCGCTGATCGGAAACGGGGAGGTTGGATTCGAGATTCGCCAGGACGGTTCGGAAAGATTCCCGCTCTTCTTCCATGTCGTAGCGATAGCGGGGAAGGTGAATCTCGATCGTTCGCCGATTCAGCTGTCCGCTGAGGTCGGACAGATCCAAAAGATCGTACGTTCCCGCCAGAATGTGTTTGACGCCTGACCGGTTTGCGATGGACTTGATCGTGTCCATCTGGTCGATCAGCCGCTTTCCGCTCGCCACTTTTTTCAGGTGCTGGGCTTCGTCGATCACGAAAACCTTGGGTTTTCTGTTGACGAGGCAGGACTCGAGAGCCGTTCTCAGGTCCATCGTCGACGGGTTTTTTCTGGGAAGTGTGTAGGAGCGTCTCTGTTGCTGCTCCAACAGTCCGCCGAAGCAAGCTTTGCGGTTGACGAGCGGTTCGCCCATGGCTTCGAGCGCTCGAACGAAATGTTCTTTCCAGTCGTAGCTTCCCGAGGGCGGGGCGGTCGCTTCTATCATCGCCACCGCGATCTTTCCCGGTTCCGGGGGAGAGTTCAGATCCTGGAAGTGTTTCACGATCCTTCGGCAAAGAGTGGTTTTTCCTACGCCCGTCGGACCGGTCACGAGGATCAGGGAATGCGGGTTGCCCGGCTCGAGAGCCGAGAGAACCCGTTCGAACGCGGTCCTGAGATGGGGATGGGCCAGCCTCTTTTCGGAGAAATACCTGATGCGCGCTTCATCGGAATCGGAAAGAAGCTCTTTTGGAAATGTGGGCTTGATGACGGTCATCAGAAATCCTCCAGCACCGGAAGGTTCTTTCGGGGAAATGGAAGAACGGATTCCGAACGGGCAGGGGATGGCTCTTGGCCGGATTTTGCTCCGTCTTCCGTTCGATCGGTTTCTCCCTCGAATTGTTTTCTCGGAATGGCGCGAATGTTCGAGGTCCCTGTCATTCCGGCTTCGGAATCCTTTTTTCGTCGATCCAGGATCTCTTCGTGACGATGGGCTCCTTCGAGAAAGCGGGCGAGGTCCTTCGCCTTGATCTTCTTTCTCTTCGAGAACTCCTTGTTTTTTGCCGTCAGTTCCCGGCTGGCGAGGGCGATTTCCCGAAGCGACCGTCCCTTCATGGTTTCGTACTGCTGAGAAATGCACTGCACCCATCTGCCGGAGAGGAAGGCGTAGGCGATGCCGTCGGGTAGGGACAGCCCATTGCTGAGCCATCCCCCCCTCGGAACCCGGCGTACGAGTTTCCTCGTACCGGGCTCGAGCCGTCACGAAGCCCTGGAATCCCCCAGAGCCGGCTGTTTTCCACAAACGCTCTGTTTTCCGAGGGTCCCGCCGAAAAGAGTGTCGAGCCCCTTTCGGGTCTTGGCCGCAAGTTTCCGTGTGGCGAAGTATCGATCCCACTCGGGATGAAAGGGGTTGGCATGTCCTCGGATCTTGACATGCCGCCGGATGGGGGTTGAAGCGGTGGTGTAGAGGCAGTGCTTCTCCGACCCATCCGAGGAAAACGTCCAGTCTCGGCCACCGATGCGGTGAAAGTAACGGTTCTTCACCCATCGAGCGCCCTTGTTAGGATGTCGTCTCTTGGCCCATCTCCAGAGAATGCCGAAGATGATATGATCGACCCATTGGTAGGTGGCCTTCGAGCAGACGTGCCGATGAAAATTGGCCCATCCACGCAGAACGGGGTTGAGTTTTTCGATCACCCATTCTTGCGTTTTTGCCCGACCTTCTTTCACAATGTCCCGGACCTTGTTCAGAAGCGCCTGAACATTTTTCCACGCTGGAGTGATGAGAAGCTTTCTCCCATACTTCCGAACATGCTGTCCAAGGAAGTCAAATCCCTCCGTGATATGCACGACGCGGGTCTTCTCCTTCGAGAGTTCCAGACCCCTCTCCCGCAAGAGTGCTACGATAGCGGGGCGGACTTTCTGTTCCAGGATCTCTTTCGAGGCCCCGGTGACAATGAAGTCGTCGGCATAGATCACCGTGTGCACCTGGTAGGACGGCGGAAAAAGGGACGCAAGATGCGGTCCCAGCCCGGACAGCGCGACGACTGCCGCCGTTGGGGAGATGATGCCTCCCTGCGGGGTCCCGGCCAAGGTCGGCTGGAGAGACTGACCGTCGATAAACCCTGACGTCAACCACTTCTTGAGCATTGTCCGGTCGATGAAAACGTTCCGGAGGAGCCAGTCATGGTCGATGTTGTCGAAGCAGCCGACAATATCCCCTTCCAGCACCCACTCCGGGTCATATGAGCGCGACAACATCTTGAAGCATTGTTCGATCGCATCGGCCACGGAACGATAAGGGCGAAAGCCATAGGAATGGGGAAACGCCTCTTCCTCCGCGACGGGCAGCAGGGCCAGAAGATACAAGGCCTGCATGGCACGATCGAGCATTGTCGGGATTCCGAGGGGTCGGAGCTTGCCGTTTTTCTTGGGAATATAGATCCGGCGAAGCGGCAGGGGGTGGTACATCCTGCGTTGTGACAGCTTCTTCAGGGCCTTCATCTTTTGCTTGTGGGTGGTCCATCGAACCCGGTCCACCCCGGGGGTTCTGGCCCCTTTGTTTGTGGTGACACGCCGAACGGCCAGCGCTCTGGCCGCCAGCGAGCGGGTCAGAATGTTCTGCAAGGCTCGCACCTTTCCGAACTTCCGGTCCCGAACAGCCTTCGCGATGCGTCTTTGGAGCTTTTGAACCTGCTTCTCATACTGGGACCACGGGATGTCGGCCCAGGAATCGAAGGGGAGGTCCGAGGGAGCACACGACCTATGAGATCGTCCCATTTGCCTTCTCCTCGTTTAAAAGTTCGCCAATGTCTCTCGCGCTGAACGACTTTCGGGAAGTGGGCGTCCTTTCGGACCAGGTCATGGCCCTCTTCCTGAGAAGAGAGCGGACCCTATCCCCATCATTACAATGGGGCGTTGGCTTTCTCCCGAATCCTTTACCCCCTCGCGCATGGGCGTCCCTTGCGGGTTGCTGTCCCTGTGACAACGCGCTGCTCCGCGTTCGGGACGCGATGGGGCTTACCAGGTTGCCTGTCAGAAACACGAGTGGGGAGAAATCGACCTTTGGACCGGAAGTCTAATGCCTCTGTGCGCTTAAACTGCAGAAGCGCAACCGACTTCGTTCCCGTCTTGGGTCAGGCGCTCGCCTTAGGGCGCTATCCTCATTTCGCCTGTTTCCGCTAACGATCCTTACAGTCGTTCACATCCGTTATTCCTTCCACCCAGCCTAGCCCGGCATTCGGACGAGGTTTCCGAATGCGCTCCGTTCCTCGCGGTTCGGAGGCTCTTGGAAGAGTCGGTACATTGTCCTCGAGGCTCCGGACGGCTTCGTTACCAAAACCGCCCGCTCGAGTAGGCTACTTTCCAGAGGAAGAAAGGTTCACTACACCATAAATACTTTTCTTGGTGTTGAACAATTCCTGACAGACCTTTGCCTGTCGCACGCAGTTTTCCGGATCGTATCTGACCGGAACGGACTTTCCGGAGAGTTCGGGATTCCGAAATCCGTCGTGCCAGTATCGAATGTTGTGGATCTGCATTCCCGTATTCGGATTCACCGTGGCGGTCCCCTTCGGAGTCGAGGGCAGCGTTCTCATCTTGAAGTCTTCGGAATAGGGAACGAGACGGTGGGAACGAATCCCTGTCCGCACCAAACCTTCTTCGAGAACGCGCTTAGGCGACTCGTTCGTTGCGGGATGAGGGGCCTCGTTGTAGATTCCGAAGAAAAACTCTTCCAGGATGGAGTGGAGGTCCGGGAGGGTCCAGAGGGCTTGGCGCTTCGGGTCGAAGGACTTGGTCATGATCCGGACCTTCTTCGTGATCTGGGTGTTGCCCGCCAGGGCATAGATCATTTCCGTGTTGGTCGTTCCGAAGAGTCGTTCGCAGACGCTTCCGAACCGGGCCTGGGCCGGAGGTCGGGACTTCTTGATGCACTCGTAGCTTGCGAGAAGACTTTCGAAGTAGACCGACTCGAATTCCTTTCCGTTGTCCACGACGAAAACCGCCGGAAGGCGCTGCCATCTCCGGACGCAGTCCCGGACGATCATCATGCAGGATTGGGAACTGGGGGGATCGAAGGTGAGGTAGAATGCCAGAATCGAGCGAGAATAGGCGTCTATCATCAAGCTCAGCCAAGGGCGTCCCAACGTTCGTCCGTCGCCGGTTCCGACAAGTTCGATGTCGAGCTCCGTATGGTCGACGTGGACGATTTCGAACGGACGGGATCCGTGGCGGGGAGTGGTCCTCTCCAGACGCCAGTGAAAGATCGAATGTGCGTAGGCGACCCGTTTACCTTCCCTTTTTCTCGCCTGCTCCTCTTTCGGTCGCTTCCGGACAGAGCACCGGAAGGTTTCGTAGCTGGGGGCCGGCAGATGTTCCCGTTCGCAGTTCAGCCGGAATTGTTCGTAGGCGGTTCGGATCCGGACCTGTTTCTTGGTTTCGTAGATTTCCGAGATCGCTTCCGCCATCAGGCGTTCCACTGTTTCGTTCATCCTCGATGTGCGGTTCCCCCTCTTCGTCGTGCGAGGAACAAGTCCAAGGTAACCGTTCCCGAGTCTTTGCTCCATGGCTCGAAAGGAAGCTCTCCAGCGTCGAAGAGTGCGTTCGGAGGGGGTTTTGCCGCCGGCGAGATCGCTTGAACTCCCGCGAGATTCTTTCAGAAGCTCGCATCGTCTGTTGGCCACTTCCAGCGACTCCTTTCCGGTTTCTTCGAGGACCTTCGACGCGAAGCTTTTTTCCTTGTCGAAAACAGGACGGGAGGGTATGATCGCGCCGGATTCGACCAGCTTCTCGAAGGAGGAAACCGGGAGCGAGACGATTTTTTCTTCGGCAGAGCTGAGCGCGATGCTTGTCGGACCGACATTGACCAGTTCCCATGCCACTGCGTCCCATAGAACCGTTTCGCCTGGGAGAAGAGTTACGGCAACAGGGAAATCGGTCTCCCTTTCGCCCTCCATGAGGAGGGAGTATGCTTGTCCCGTTTCCCGGTCGAGGGACACCCAGGCGCGGTCCGGTTCGGAAAGCCGACAGGAATGGAAATCGAAATAAAGCTGTTCCGTGGCGATCATGCGGAAGATCTCGTCGGCTTTTGCGCCGTGATCTCCCGCGAGCAGATCGGAAAGCGTTGCGGCTTTTTTTCTGTCGAGCCAGAGGCGAACTTTCCGCGACAGTGCCGAGGATGGATCGAGGCACTCGTCCCTCAGATAATCCTCGATGAACCGGATGTTCTCCTGGAAGGTCCAGTCGATTCCGGACGAAGACCAGACCCTGTAGGAGAGTCCGAATTCGGAAGCCGCTCCCTCTCCGGGAGGACAGATCCATCGGCCATCTTCCTCCTTCCGGTAGCGGTTAGGCATTTTCTCCGAGAGCGCCACCAGATCTTCTTCCGTCTTGCACTCGACAAATTCTATTCTGTCCCGACATATGACCAGAAAGTCCGGCGTGTGGGACACCCCGAGATTCTTCCCATTTTTTGAAGCATACCTGAGCGTCAGATGTTCCGGCTGATCGTAGTATTCGAGGACTTCGGGGTCGTGCTCGAGCTCATAGACGAGGGAAAGTTCGACGGTGTGGCTTTCGGCCTGGACTACGAATCCCATTTTCCGACTAGGATAGCGGACGCAGACGTTGGAGCGGCCGCCTCCGACCCTGCGGGCAGGGTCGGAGCTTCTGATCCTTCGGACAAGCTGACGTCCCGATTCCGTGATGCTCAGTTGTCGGCAAAGAAGATCGACCTGGAGATCGTCGAGCATGGGTCTCCCCGATAAAAGTTATTTTTAAAAACAAATATATTTATAATTGATATTTAAAATGACAATTCTGATGATAATGTTTTTCAGGATGACAGTCAATGATTGTTTTGTTTACTTCGTTGACTGCGAGAGGGATGTGGCATAGAATTCGGGTCATGGATGAAGAATCGATCAACAAGGCGTTCGGCGGCCGTCTGAGAGCCGAAAGAAGGAGATCCCTCCTGACGCAGGAAGATCTTGCCCGAAGGGTGGGGATCGGTCGGACGACGATCGCCAATATCGAGATGGGAAGGCAGAGCGTTTCGGTCCCGCTTTTGTACCGGCTAGCGGCGTCACTTGGCGTCGCGCCTGAAAGTTTGTTGCCTCAGAGCGTCGAGACGGTTTTTTTCGAGACGGATGGATCCGGATCTCCGGAGAAGTCGACTCTGTCCGGTCGTCAGAATACATGGGTGCAGGATATCCTTCAGGAATCGCAGAACGACGAAAAATGAACGGGTGGATATAACGTGAAAAACGATACGGTCGAAAATCGGATGATCGCGGAAGCCGATGGTCTTCTTGAAAAATTTGAGGTGGAAAATCCGCCTGTTGCGGTCGAATTGTTGGCGGAGTTCTTGGGAATCCGGATCGTCTACAAGCCTTACGAAGACGGGGACGACGTTTCGGGAATGCTGTACAGAGGGGAGGGTCGACCCGTCATCGGCGTGAACAGCGCCCACCACATCCATCGGCAGAGATTCACGATCGCCCACGAAATAGGACATTTCGTGCTGCACGAGGGAAAGATGTATGTCGACACTCCCACCATCAGATTCCGGGACTCGATATCGGGCTTGGCGATCGACAACGAGGAGATCGAGGCGAACGGCTTCGCTGCGGAACTGCTTCTGCCGAGGAAGTTTCTGGAGAAGTCCTTGGAAGGTCTTTTTCGGAAGAAGATCAGGGATCGGAAGGCCATCGTCGAGAAGCTGTCTTCCGAGTACAAGGTCAGCTCCCAGACGGTGGAGTTTCGTCTCAAGAATCTCGGGGTATTGTTGCCGGAATGAGGATGGCAAGCGGGATGACTTGCTCTCGACGAAGGAATAGCTGGAAAATGGGGAAAAATCGATTGCTGACGCTCCGGTCGAGAGAACGCACGGACTTCTCAATTTCGCTCGGAGAAACCCGGTCGATGTTTGGGAGATGAACATGTGGACAGAGTTTCTTCCGAAAAGCGTTCGCTCATCATGGCAGCCGTCCGATCGAAAGATACATTGCCCGAATTGGCTGTCCGTCGACTTGTGCACGGTTTGGGCTATCGTTACAGGTTGCACTCAAAAAATTTGCCGGGATGCCCGGATCTCGTATTTTCCGGCCGTCGAAAAATCATCTTCGTTCACGGATGCTTTTGGCATCGTCATTCGAGGTGTCGGTATTCTACGACTCCCAAGTCTCGCATCGAATTCTGGCTCGCGAAATTCGAAAAGAACGTCGCTCGCGACCGACGCGAGCGACGCGAGTTGAAGAAGATGGGTTGGTCCGTCCTGGTGGTGTGGCAATGCGAATTGAAAAATCTCCAACGAGTCGCAAAAAAAATCGAGGGATTTCTTGAATGATCTGGAAAGTTTCCGCCCGTATCGACCGATAGGCATCGACCTATTTTCGGGAGCCGGAGGGTTGAGCCTCGGTTTCGAACAGGCCGGGTTCGATATCGTCGCCTCCGTCGAAGTCGATCCGGTCCATGCGGCCGTTCACAAATATAATTTTCCAGAATGCGTCGTGTTCCCGTTGTCGGTATCCGATTTGACCGGAAAAGAAATCCGAAGAAAGGCCAATATCGGCGATCGGCGTGTCGATGTCGTTTTCGGAGGAGCTCCTTGCCAAGGATTTTCCTTGATCGGACATCGCGCATTCGAGGATCCGAGAAACTCGCTCGTTCGCGAATTCGTCCGTATAGTCAAAGAACTTGACGCGTCCTACTTCGTTTTCGAAAACGTCAAAGGGCTCACGGTAGGAAAACATCGGAAATTTCTCGAAGAGGTGATCGAAGCTTTTTCCGATATCGGGTATCGGGTCCGCCTGCCTTGGCAAGTACTCAACGCGTCCCACTACGGAGTGCCTCAAGATCGGGAACGTCTGATCCTTCTTGGGGCAAAAAACGATGTTCGTTTGCCCGACTACCCCGATGCCGTCACGGAACCGGCGGGAACTCCTGCCATGCTGTTTTCTCTTCCGAAAGGTCCTTCATGCATGGACGCATTGGACGATTTGCCCGATGCGGGAGAATTTCCGGAGTTGAACCATGGGGATATGGTGGCAACCGACCATTGGGGCATACCTAGCTTTTATGCGAAACGATTGCGTTGCGAAGAGGAAGCCGATTGGCACTTCGGATATCCGCGTTCGGGTTGGGATAGGAGGACTCTCACATCGAGCGCTCTCACCGAACATTCGGATATTTCCAGGCGGCGCTTCGAAAGGACGGAAGAGGGAGACGTCGAACCGATTTCCCGGTTTTTCAAACTTCCGTCTCGCGGGGTGTCGAATACTCTTCGTGCCGGGACGGATGCCTCCCGTGGGGCTTTTACCAGTCCGAGGCCGATTCACTACAAGTACTCGAGATGCGTGACCGTTCGAGAAATGGCTAGACTTCACGGTTTTCCGGATTGGTTTCGATTCCATGCGACAAAATGGCACGGAGCCAGACAAGTCGGAAATTCCGTTCCCCCGCCGCTTGCCCAAGCGGTCGCTTCGAAAATAATCGAAGCTCTGGAAATTCTACCGACGAGACCGGAAAATGCGATACATTTGGGAGATCCGTCGCTTCTCCGTTTCGATATGACTCGAGCCGCAAACTATTGGGGAGTACCGGTGCCTGTCGGTCGTCGAGACCGAAAGAGCGGGATGAAAAAACGAAAACAGGGGGAGATCGAAGCTATGATGGAAGACGACCTGGAAGAAGTGTCGTATGGCTAAAAGGTCAAAATCGTCGGGCACGGAAAGAAACAGTTATAAGGCGGACCCGATACCCGATATC
>JAKAAM010000002.1 GCA_021802325.1 Nitrospirota bacterium | reverse complement strand
GACCCCTTCGACGTGGGAGATCCGTCGCTTTTCGAAGCTCTTTTGGAGCGTCTTGAAAAGGAAATTGGAGCAGGATCCGTCACACCCTGGGGCCACACCCCCGAAGGGCGGGACCACGTCGAACAGCTCAAAAAAAGTGCCTCGACCAACCGGCCCGACTGGAAATGGGATGAGACACGTTCGGTCAACATACCAGAGGAATTTCGCCATGAGCTGGCAGCCGGTCTGGACGAACACGCTGAGTAATGCCTGCCCTGTTCCGTTTGACTTGATTCGGAAACTGATGATAGTGTATTGGGAATTCGGGAATGATTCGAAGTCGGGCTACCTCTCTGCCTCCTGCGTCCGTACACAGGGAAGCGGAGCTGCCCGGACCGCAAGCGTCCAGCCTCTGGACCTGTCGGAAGGATCGTCTTTATTATTTTTCCGGCATTTTTATACAACTTTCCTCACCTAAGGAGTCTTTCAATGTCTGATTCGGCAGGAGTCAAGGATGTCACGGCAGAAAAGCCGGCGGAGACGAAGGATGCGGTGGAGTTGACCGCAGGGGACCGCCAGAAGGTCGTGACCCCCGAATACATGTTCTTCGAAGCCCCCCGGGAACGGGCCTTCATAACCGGCTCGGAAGCGGCAAAGGAAGCCATCCGCCGCTCCAATGTCGATGTCGCCATCTCCTACCCCATCACCCCCCAGAGCGAAACCATGCAGCAGGTCGGTTCCCTCTGGGCCGAAGGATATGTCAAGGAATACTACCGCGGAGAGGAAGAGATCGGGGTGATGTCCGCGATCGCCGGCTCTTCCCGGGCGGGAGCCCGCTCCATGACCGCCACAGCGGGACCGGGCCTCATGAGGGGAATGGAAGTGATCGCCTCCTGGCCTGGCGGACGCATTCCGGCTGTCCTCCTCATCATGTGCCGGGTGGTGAATGCCCCCCTGGCCATCCAGCCGGACAACGTCGAGCTCGCCTATCTCCTGAACTGCGGAATCATCCTGTTCCACGGAGAGAATCAGCAGGACTTTTTCGACTACACCATGAAGGCCTTCATCATTTCGGAGCGCCCCGAAATCACACTTCCGGTGGCCGTGGCCGTCGACGGATTCTTCGTGACCCACGCCAGAGGGTATGTCAGCCTTCCCTCGAAGGACATCAAGCTTCCTCCGAGAGATCCCTATGCGGAAGCCGTTCCGGCAATGGACAATGAAAATCCGCCGGCAAGGCTCTCGCGCGATGCGCCCATCCAGAAGAGCAACTTCATCAGCTACCAGGTCCATGCCTCCTGGCAGCAGGAGGTCTGGGCGGCCAATGAACGGGCCAGACGCTACATCAACAAATACATGGGCGGATTGATCGAGGTTGTGAACCCCGACGCGGAAATCATGCTTATCGCCTCTGGAAGCGCCGTCTCCCAGTCCCGCGAAGCCGTCCGGCAGGCGGAGGAAGAGCACAATACCAAGGTCGGACTCATCAAGGTCCGCTCCATCCGGCCCTTCCCGACCCCCGAACTTCGCGCGGCCTGCAAGCACGCGAAGAGGATCATCGTTCCGGAATTCAACTACATGGGATGGCTTCACCGCGAGATCGTGACGGCCCTTTACGGCCACAGCAAGGCGGAAATCGTGGCCGGCCCCAGAGTCTACGGCGGGATGTCGATGCCCACGGAGATGATTCTCCAGACGATCTTCCCGGAAAAGAAATTTGTTTTCTGAGAAGACCGACAGCTTCGCCTCCTGCCAGCAGGCAGGAGTTCAGAGTTCATTGACGAAACATATTGACGTATAACAAGAACTATATTGGAGCCCGCCATGAGCGTTAAGAATATCTCGATCACTCCCGGATGGGAAAAGTACATGACCAAGGAGTACCTCGATCTCGTTGAGCGCGGTCCTTACGGGAAACAGAAGAAAGTGTCGGAGATGGGCTCCTTCAAGGAGGTCCTCGAAGAGCACCCCATGTGTGCCGGATGCGCGATGACCCTGTTCATCCGTTTGACCATGGTCGGACTCCCCAATCCGGAACACACCGTTCTGATCGGAACGGCCGGATGCGGACGTCTGGCACTGACCCAGACCTCCATTCCCTTCATCTACGGAAACTACGGAGATACCAATGCCGTGGCCTCAGGCTTGAAGCGCGGCCTCGAAGTCCGGTTCAAGGATCAGGCCAAGGATGTGGTCGTCATGGCTGGCGACGGCGGATTGGCTGATATCGGATTCAGTGCCGTCATGCATTCCTGGTTCCGCAAGGAGCGCTTCACGACCATCATGCTCGACAACGAGGTCTACGGGAATACGGGAGGCCAGGAAAGCGGCATGACCGAAAGAGGGGCCCTCCTCAAGATGGCCCCCAAGGGCAAAATGTTTGAAAAGATGGACATGATCGGCCTGGCCCAGACCTCCGGAGTGGCTTACATCGCCCGGCTGACCCCCACCAATCCGACCCGGGTCGCCTCCGTTGTCCGCAAGGCGGTTTTAATCGCCCGCGAAGTGGGTCCGACCTTCATTCAGGCCTACACCTCCTGCAACATCGAGTACGCCATCCCGACACCCAAGGTGCTCGATGATGCCCGGGATATCGAAGCCAAGCGTTACGGGTTCATGGAGATCATCTCCGATGAGGCCAAGGCCTACCTCGACTCCATCGACACCGCAAAGAAAGCCAAGAAGTAAGGCACGCATCAATCGGGCGGGTCCGGTGACAGACCCGCCAACAAAGGAGAGAATCGCATGCTCAAACGTTACAACATTCGTATGGCGGGAATCGGAGGCCAGGGCGTCGTCACGGCCTCCCATATCCTGAGCAACGGAATGGTCATCAGCGGGGGAGAGAGCACCCTGGTCCCATTCTTCGGATCGGAAAAACGCATGGCCCCAGTCGAATCCTACGTCCGGATCGCCATCGACAAGATCTACGAGATCGGGGAAATCATCTACCCCAACGTCATCATGATTTTCCATCCCCAGGTGATCACCCATGGAAAGTCCTACACGATGCCTTTCTACTCCGGTCTCAAGCCAAACGGCGTCGTCCTGATCAACTCGGACACGCCTATCGCCCTTCAGCCTGACGAAGTCCGGGAACTTGAAGAGCGGCAAGCCCGCATCCATTACCTTCCAGCGACCACCATGGCCCGGGAAATCGGCGGAACCGACCTGGCGACCAACATGGCGATGGTCGGGGCAATCGCCTCCATTCTCGGGATTCCCGATATGCCCTCCCTCGAACAGTCCGTGAGGGAACGCTTCCTCGGAAAGGGTTTCGTCGTCTCCGGCGGAACGGCGGCCCTCGACAACGTGATCGAAAAGAAGTTCGCCAAGAAGGAGCAGCTGCTCAAGAGCAACATGGCCGTGATCGCAGGCGCCTACCAGTATGCGCAGGAGCACGGTTGGGCCGCCAAACCTCAAAAGGCCTCGGTCTGATCTAACCCAAAGGAGTGGACCCTTGTATTTAGTCGCACATATCGATCAAGCCATCTGCAGCGAGACAGCCTGCCGGCTATGCACCCAGTATTGCCCCGAGGCCAACACCATTCTTTACGACAATGCCGCCAAGACGGCCTTTGTGGCGGTCGATCGCTGCAAAGGATGTGAGATCTGCGTCGGAATCTGCGACGATTTGGCAAAACATCACGCCATCAAGATGATCATGATCACCGACCTTAAGTCCACCTTCGAACTCTCTAAGGAAGGATTCCGCCCGGATAAATGGGATGGGAATCATCCCTGACCGCTTCGACCTCACCCGTAGGGCGAACGTATTCTGTGGACTCTCAGGAAAGGAAGACCTTTTTGGTCTTCCTTTCTTTTTTGTGACGCCGCAATTCCCCGGTCGCATCGGACCTCCCCTGCCACGAGGACACTCAAAGGACAAAGATCGATGGGATACCGTATATTGACCCCCATTAAAGCGCGCCTCTCCTTTTTACTCGCGGCGATTCTTCTCATTGCCCCGGGATTTGCCCACGCCCAGTCCCCATCCCTCGAAGGCAACGGAGGTTGGATCGGGCCCAGGGGACCGCTTCCGCCCCCGGACTTGACCGGGAAGGTCGTCCTTTACGATTTTTGGGACTATACCTGCATCAACTGTATCCGGACATTCCCCCATCTGAACGCGCTTTACGAAAAATACCGGAACCGGGGGCTCGTCATCGTGGCGATCCACGCCCCGGAATTTTCTTTTGCGGCCCAACCGAAACGGGTCGAAAAGGCGATCCGGCTTTATGGACTTCGCTTTCCGGTTGTCATGGACAAAGATCAAAAACTCTGGAACCGGTTTCACAACCATTACTGGCCGGCGGACTATCTGTATGACAGCAACGGTCATCTCGTCTACCATGCCTTTGGGGAGGGTGGATACGACCTTCTCGAGGACCAGGTCCGCTTGGCCCTCCATCTCTCCTCCAGGAACGGCAGACCGGATGACGCCGACTTTCCTGAAACGCTGACTCCGGAGCTCTATGCCGGAACGGAACGGGGACATCTTGGCAACCCGTCCGGCTATCATCCTGAAGGATCGGCTCTTTATGCCGGAGACTCCCCCCCGCCGTCACTGATCACACTCCACGGACCCTGGCGGACGGAAGCGGACAGGATCGTTTCCCGAGTGCCTCAGTCCGGACATTCTTCCTCTCTCACCGTGATCTACCAGGGAACAGGGGTCAACGCCGTCCTGAAACGGGCCACAGGGAAAACCGCTCTGCCCGTTCTTGTGATCGTTGATGGTCGTCCGGTCCCCGAGAGATATTTCGGCAGGGACATCCGGCCGCTTTCTTCCAGACAGACGGGAATTCTTCTCAAGGAAGCGCGCATGTACTCCCTCGTCTCGGGAGAGCCCTACGGCGAACATCGCCTCGATCTCGTTTTCCCGGACCGGGGAGAGGCCCTCTATACGCTCACATTCAACCCCTGAGGAACACGCCCCATGGCTCCCGAATCCCCCGCCTCTT
Source organism: Nitrospirota bacterium (assembly GCA_021802325.1). The sequence goes on along the minus strand of JAKAAM010000002.1, from coordinate 38,304 downwards.
CCGACAGCTATGAGGTCCTCTCTCTGCTCTGCAGCCCGGACGATTCGCCCGCCCTCGAGCACTGGATTGCCAAAACTTGCCAGATTCCCGTGCTTGTTTTGGAGGAAGATCCCTGCCGAATCTCCTTTACCCCTCCCTCTGCCACCCCTCTGGAACGACTCCTGCTGGAGGAGGCGCTTCGATCGATGGGCGCATGGAACCTTCAGACCGACTTCTACGAACGGCGTGATTGGCAGGAGCTCTGGAAGGAACAGGGATTCAAGAGGTTCACGGTGGGGGAGACCCTGACGGTGGTTCCGGCCTGGGATCCCGATCCGGTCGAGGAACCGGCGATCCGGATCGATCCCCAGCTGGCCTTTGGCACAGGGTGGCACGAAACGACCCACTGCTGCCTCGAACGGATTCTCGAAAAAAACAAATGCCAAGGGGCCACAGAACGCGTCCTGGACTTCGGGGCCGGGACCGGCATTCTCGGAATCGCAGCGCTCCGGGTCGCCCCCGGAGCGACCCTTCTCGCCATCGACAATGATCCCTACGCCGTCGAGGCCACGAAAGAAAACCTTCGTCTGAACCGAATGGAGGACCGAGGAAGGGTCATCGAGGGAGATGGGCAGTTATTTTCCGGATCAATGAACAATAGGGATCATTTTGACCTTGTCATAGCCAATGTCACGGGAACTGTCCTGGTCGGAATGGTCGCCATTCTCTGGGAAAGGGTGTCCCCGGGAGGATGGCTTGTCTGTTCGGGAGTGGACCAGGAGGAGGCGTCTGCCGTGGAGGACTCCCTCGGGGCCTTGGGTTCGCCCTTCAGGGTCTTTGCCGGAAATCGCTACAACACGTACTGTCTGATGAAAGAAGAGTCTCATGGATAGGGAACGGACAATCAGGGAGCGACTTTCCCTCAAAAATCCTGTCTGTTTCTCTCTCGACCTCCCCGATCAGGACAAAGGGCTGGCCCTTCTCGAAGAGATAGGCCCCCTGGTGGGAATGGTAAAGGCTGGGCCGGTCCCTTTTCTGTCTTATGGGACCCCTTTCATAAAGACTGCAGAGAGGCTCGGGATTCCGATTTTTCTGGATCTGAAATGGCACGACATTCCGAATACCGTCCACGATACGATTCGCCATCTCCCTTCTTCCGCCATCCGGATGATCACCATCCATGCCCTGGGGGGCCCTTCGATGATCGGGGCCGCGAAAAAGGCCTGCGAGGAGTTGGGAGACAGTCGTCCCGTCCTGGTGGCGGTCACCGCCCTGACCCATCTGACGGCTGAGGAACTCCTTCTGATCGGATTGCCGCCGCGGGAGGTGGCGGTCAGGCGGCTGGGCGCAATGGCTCTCGAATCAGGGGCGGACGGTCTCGTCATGTCTCCGAAGGAACTCCCCCTCGCCCGGTCGCTCTGGGGGAAGACCCCTTATCTGGTGACTCCCGGGATCCGGCCAAAGGAATTGTCCGTCGCCAATGACGACCAGAGCAATGCCGCCTCGCCCGGTGACGCTTTCGGAATGGGGGCCGACCTTCTGGTGGTGGGGCGGCCGATCCTCCGGGCAAAAGACCCCGCAAGGGCCCTCGGGGAAATCCTTCGGGAGCTGCAGGGATGACCTGAGAAGGGTCCGGACCGGAGGTCAGACCTCCTCGACGTTCTTTTCCCCCTTGATCCAATACCGGTGGAATTCACCCAGATGGGTCAGGGTGCTCATGTCCTTCATACGGTCAACAAAAAGATGACCCCGAAGATGGTCGATCTCGTGTTGCAGGACGACCGCCGGAAACTCTTCCCAGTCGAGAACGACAGTGTTTCCGTTCCGGTCGAGGGCTTCGAGTTTGACGGCCCGGGATCTCGGAACCTTTCCCCGAAGGTTGTCCAGAGAGAGGCACCCTTCCCAACCCGTCCGCAACTCCTTGGAGAGGTACTTGAAGACGGGATTGATGAGAACGAGCAAGGGAAAGGGGGGCGCTTCGGGGGTCCGGTCGTCGTCGAGGGACTCGATGACCACGACCTGCTTGGAGACATGCACCTGTGGTGCAGCAAGGCCGAGACCGTCCTCGTCGCGCATGGTTTCGATCATGTCGTCAATGAACCGTTGAAAGTCGGCCGTCTGAATTTCCTTTTTCGAGACCGGCTCCGATATTTTCCTCAGGATGGGATTGCCCATCTTCGCTATTTTAAGCAACGCCATTAAAAATCGACCCCTTTCTGCGCCATGATCCCCTTTTCGAAGGGGTGTTTGACCATTCTCATCTCCGTCACAAGGTCGGCCCTTTCGATGAGGGCCTCGGGGGCATTCCGCCCTGTCAGGACCACATGCTGGCCCCGGGGCCTCTCCTCCAGAAAGGACAAAACCTGTTCCACATCGATATAATTGTATCGAAGAGCGATATTTATTTCATCGAAGACCACAATGCCGTAGCCTCCCGAAAGAGCCTCCGTCCGGGCATAGGCGAACGCCTGTTGGGCGACCAGGCGATCCCGGGCCGCGTCCTTCGTCTCCCAGGTGAACCCTTCCCCCATGGGGACGATCGTGATTCTCCCGTCGAACTCCAGGGCGGCTTCCCTCTCCCCGGAATGCATGCGTCCCTTCATGAACTGGACCATCAGGGAGGGAATCCGGTAGCCTGCGGCCCGGAAGAGCATTCCGAGGGCGGCTGTCGTCTTTCCTTTCCCGTCTCCGGTGTAGACAATGACAAGACCTTGAGCGTCCTGCTCCTTCTCAGCGCTCATGCTTCGGCTTTCCGCAGACGCGACCCGGTTTCGAGATCGTATTTGTTCCGGTAACCACGAGGGGTGACCATTCTTCCGGAGACCAGACGGGTCTGGGAGTTTCCGACCAGGATTGTGGTCAACATCCCGATAGGATGGGTCAGCATTTTCTCGATGGTCGAAATCACGACCGTCTCACCCTCCCTCATGGCGCTTTTCACGATCCCCACAGGCGTCTCCGGAGCGCGATGGGCGAGCAGAATCTCACGGGCCTCCTCGACCTGACGGACCCTCTTCGAGGAACGAGGATTGTAGAGGGCCACGACAAAATCCGCGGCGGCCGCCGCTTCGAGGCGCCTTCGGATCATCTCCCAGGGGGTCAGAAGATCGGAAAGGCTGATCGAGGCGAAGTCGTGCATGAGCGGAGCCCCCAGAAGAGAGGCGCAGGCCGACAGGGCGGTAATTCCCGGAATCACCTCGACGGCGATTTCAGTCCCGGTCCATCCTTTCTGCTCGAGAACTTCGTAGGCGAGTCCGGCCATCCCGTAAATTCCCACGTCTCCGCTGCTCACGAGAGTGACCTTCCGGCCTGAGTACGCGAGCTCCACCGCCTGGGTCGCGCGGTCGATTTCTTCGGTCATCCCCGTTTCGATCACGGTCTTCTGACCGATGAGATGCCGGACGAGATCGATATAGGTACGGTATCCGATAATGATATCGGCTTCCTCGATCGCCCGTCGGGCGATCGGCGTCAAATGGTCCTCCGAGCCTGGCCCGAATCCCACCAGGGTCAAGGCCCCCCCCATCGCTTCCCGGGAAGGGGTGATATAGCTTTTTGTCATTGAATCCTCATCTCACGGATTGGAGGTTGCTGAATCAGGCACCCATCGGGCCAGCGCCAGTGTCACATTGCCGGATTTCTTCTTTTCGACCTCGAGAACCGCATGTCCCTTCCAGGGGGGCGGGGACTGGATCAGGGCGAGGATGGCGGCCGGCTCCGCCACGGCAGGCGTTCCGACAAACTTTTGGACGACCCCCGACGGATTGGGGACATCCACCGCTCCCAGTGCATCGCGGGAAAAAAAGAAGAGGGGCCTCGAAAAGCGGGAGGCGGTGTCCAGGATCCCCCCTTCGTCGGCCTTCAGGTCGATCGATCCGAAAACCTGGAGGGACTTGGGATGGATGCGGTGGATCTGGAGAAGATCGTTCAGGGCCGCAACGATTTCATCGGCAGAGGTTCCCCTATTGCAGCCGATTCCAACGCCATAAACCCGGGGAATGAGCGACATTCCCTCGACACCGGCCGGAAGGGATCGATCGGAAATCAGGCGGGAGATCACGACAGCAGCCCGAACGGACGGAAAGGGGTCGGGAAAGATGTCGGATTTCTGGATGTTCGGCTTGAGGGGTCCCGAAAGGGAGGGAATCGGGATTCCCTCCTGATTGAGAAACAGGACGGGATCTCCGTCGACGATGGCCGAACTCACCCGCTTGAGCTGGTCGATGGGGTCGAGTTCGGCTCCAATTTCCTGAGAAATCAAATCCGGAGCCACATTCTGGGTCACATCGGTCCCGGTCGTGACAACGGGAATCGCCCCCGTCGTCCGAGCCACATCCTGCGCCAGGCGATTGGCCCCTCCAAGGTGGCCTGATAGAACGCTGATGATGAATTTCCCCTGGACGTCTCCGACAAGGACGGCCGGATCGCGGGTCTTGTCAGCGATGAGCGGTCCGATCGAGCGGACGACGATTCCCAGGGCCATGATGAAGACAAGACCATCGTAGCGGGCAAAGAGGTCCGGAAGAAGGTTCTTGAGGACCCCATCAAAGGGGTGGGCCGCCTGTCTCAGGTCTTCGGGAATGTTCGGGACATATCGGTCCGAGACAAAAAGATCCGCTCCGCATTCTTTGGCGATTTTCGCCGCCACCACCAGTCCCGGGCGTGTGATCGTCACGACGGCCAGTTTTTTTTCTGGCGGAGGCAGGGTTCCGTTCATGCCCGACCCTCCTCTTCCGACGTTTTTTTCTCCTCTTTCGCGAAAAGGGAGACGATCCAGACCGGGTTCAACGCCTCGATGCGGTGCAGACCCACGATCGGCTGCCCCCGTCCGACCTGGACATGAAGAATGTCCGGCTCGATGCGGCGGGACTTTGCCCATGACAGCACCTCGGCCAGGTTCTCGACCGTGGCAAGATTGCATACGATTCCCGGGTGAGTCTCCTCCCCCCAGCAAAAATCCAGGAGATCCGCCATCTTTCCACCGGAGCCCCCCACAAAGACTCGGTGGGGTTTGGGAAGTTTCCGAAGGGCCTCGGGGGCTTTTCCAAAGACCGGATTCATGCGCCGGGTGAGATCGAAATTTCGGATATTCTCCTGAAGACAGCCATAGTCTTCCTCGTCCTTTTCGATGGCCCACACGGAAAGATCTGGCACCAGGCGGGCCGCCTCTATTCCGACGGACCCTGAACCGGCTCCGACGTCCCATAGGGTCTGACCGGGGCCTAGATCCAGTTTTGCGAGGGAGAGAACACGGATTTCTGTTTTTGTGATCAATCCCTTTCGGGGAACTGTGAATCGGAATGCCTCCTCGGGCAGTCCAAAAAGCCGGTCGGTCATTTGACGGGGTCCTTATCCTTATTTTTTGGTTGAACGGTCATAACCACCATATTCAAAGTCAAAAAATCCCTGGACCTCACCTCTTCGAGGTCCGGTGACCGAAAGAAGGTAACCTTCTGACCGGGCAGGCCGATTTCTTCGAGAACAGTCATCTCCACGATCTGGAAGCCCTGGCGATCGGCCATTTCTATAAGATTGGCCGGGCCACTGGACCCGCCTGTATAGAAAATCCATCGTCCGGTAGAAAGAAGAGGGTCTTCCTTTTTTCCATGAATGCTCCCGACCCGCACATCCTCCCAGGGCTCTCCCAGGAGCGAAAAAGCCCGTTGAACAAGCGTGGTGGCCGGATAATACGCGATATACCTGCGGTCGATCGCCCGGGAAAGAGATCCCCCGATTCCATGGTAGAGCGGGTCGCCCGATCCCAGAACGACTGCGATCTTCCCTTCGGGTTTTTTTATGAATTCGGTCAGCGTTGAGACGACTTCCCTAATGTTGGTCGTGATGGGAAGAATGCGGGCCCCAGCCGGGAGACGGACGGAGAGTGCCTCGATGTGCCGCCTCCCCCCGCATAGAATGGCGCACCGGGAAAGGAGGTCGGCCAAAGGGGGCAGTTCCGGTTGGGGTCCCTCCGGCTCCACCCCGACCACGTGCACCAGTTTTTCTTCATTCATCGCCGGCTCCCGCACGACCCACCAGCTCTCCCCGAAAGTTGGAGAGGAGGATTTCCATCTCCGGTGGGTGGGGCGCGATCCGTCGCAGATGATGGAGAATCTTTCGACACAGAAGCTCAAAGAATTTCAGGTTCCCGGCCCCCTCGAGGATTTCGCCCACATGGCGGGCGGTATTCGCCTTCAGGATCTCCTGGCAGATTTCGTCGGAAGCCCCGGTTTCCCGGGCAAGCTCGACGAGGAAGGCGAGATCGACCTGGGATCCGGCCGCATGGGTCTGCGTGACCCCTTTGGCGAGCTTCGAGAATTTGCCGAGGAATCCCGCCATGACGACCCGCCTGATCCCCGATTTTGCCGCCTGGCGAATGGAAAACCCCGTGAAATCTCCGATTTGGATGAAGGCTTCAGGAGACAACTCGGGATAGAGACGCATCGCAAAGGCTTCGCTCTGCCCTCCTGTGGTCATGACGACTGTGTCGAGATTCCGGGCCTTCGCCACATCGATGGCTTGGGCGATGCTGGCCCGATAGGCCGCGGTACTGAAGGGTACGACGATTCCCTTCGTCCCGAGAATGGAAAGCCCTCCCACAATCCCGAGGCGCGCGTTCAATGTCTTTTCCGCCCGGGCCACCCCGTCCGGGATGGAAATCGTGATTTCGACTCCGGGATTCTTCACGGCCATGCGGGAGACGATCCTCTCCTTCGAAGCCATGAATTCTTCCGCCATGACCCTTCGGGGTACGGGATTGATGGCCGGTTCTCCGACCGGGATGGCCAGGCCGGGTTTAGTGATGGTTCCGACTCCCGTTCCTGCAATATATTCAACCCGACCGTCATTGGTCAGACAGACTTCCGTCACGATTTCCGCCCCATGGGTACAGTCCGGATCATCCCCCCCATCCTTGATGATGGAGGCCGATGCCCAGGGACGCCCCGACCGGGTACCGGACTCATGAGTCTGGAGGACGAATTCGGCACTTCGGCCATTCGGAAGACGGATTTTGACTTTTTCAGACCATTCTCCGGTCACAAGCGCGTCAAGACAGGCTCTTACACCCGCCTGGGCACAGGCTCCCGTTGTAAAACCTGTCCTCACAAGCTCCACCCCCTGAAACCGCAAACTTTTTTGGCATATTCATGTAGTCTAACCTGTGTCCTCCCAGATCTTCAATCCGAAAAGACCTTCGGTCTCAACAGCCATTGATTACTCGGTCTACCCTTTGCTACACTGTTACGGTTTAACTCTTAAAAAGCGGAGATATCATGGGAAAGACGAATGTCATTTTAAAACAGAAAATCGAGAACCTCGGGAACCCTGGCGATCTTGTCTCCGTCTCTTCCGGTTATGCCAGAAACTTTCTCCTTCCCAAGAATCTTTGCGTTCTTGCTGGCAAAGAAGAATTGGCGGCTCTTGAGGTCCGGAAGGAACAGATACGGAAAAAGGCGCAGAAGGAACACGAACACCTTTCGACTCTTTCCCGGACCCTTTCTGAACTTGTTTTGAATGTTCCCGTCAAAACCGGCGACAACGGGAGACTTTTCGGTTCGGTGACCACGATGCATCTGTCCGAGTTGCTCGCAAAGAAAGACATCAACATCGACAAAAAGCAGCTGCACATCGAATCTCCCATTCGCGAGCTTGGAGAATATTCGGTTTCTGTCTCCCTCGGCCACTCAATTCACACCTCCCTAAAGATCGAGGTCGTTTCCGAGTAGGTCGTTATAACCCAAGAGGTCCCATTTCGGAGAGGTTCTTAATGCGCCTCTCCTCTTACCAGTCCGAGGAGAATCTATGTCACTGACTTTCAACCCCAGCAATCTGCGCCGTACAAGGACACATGGCTTTCGCAAGCGGATGGCCACGACAGCCGGAAAAAAAGTGATTAAAAAGAGACGGGCCAAAGGTCGTTATCGTCTGACAGTTTGACAAGGGCCTCCCAATTGAAGGCGGTTCCTCTCACCCGGTTCCAGATTCAGTCACTTATTGAATCTCCGGGAATAAAGTTCGTCTGTCCTTCCTTTGTTCTCCTGTGTCGGCTTTCCCCTGATCAACGCCTTAGCATTCTCGTAGGGAAAAAACTTGGCAAAGCCGTCTTCAGAAACAGAATCAGACGACGTCTCCGGGAATCCTTTCGGCAAACGACAGGCTTCCCGACCGGTGAGTATGCCCTTATGGGACGCACCCCTTCCCGGACTGTTTCCTTTGCGACTCTTCTGGAACAGATGGGTGATGCCTGCAGGACCCTTAACAGGATGAAGGCCTGACAATGCAATCCATGATTCGTTTTTACCAGAGGTTTGTCTCTCCCTTTCTTCCACCATCCTGTCGTTTTCATCCAACCTGCTCCGAATATTCGAGGCTGGCCTTCGAAAAATACACTTTTCCAAAGGCCTTTCTAAAATCCGTCTTCAGGATACTTCGCTGCCACCCTTTTCATCCAGGCGGGATTGACTTTCCCTGAACCCGACCCCTCTCCATGATGGGGTTCCCTTAACGTGAAAGTGGATTTTTCGATGCTCAAAAGAATGTTGCCGCTGATCGCCATCGTTCTGGGATTCAATTTCCTTCTTTATTATTATTTCTCGACGCACAAACCCGAGCCCCAGACCCATCCCTCCGGAAAAGGGATCATATCCTCCAAGCTCATCTCCGTCCCGATGCTGAACGACCTTGAGAATGATCTCCTCGTTCTTTCGTCACCGGACCTTAAGCTTTCCTTTTCGAAAAAATCCGGGACAATGACCTCCTGGTCCCTCCCCGGATATCTTGAATCCGACCGAAAAACTCCCGTCAACCTCCTGATGTCCAAACCAGGGTTTGTCGGGGGGGGAATCCTCGTCAAAGATAAAAGCGGGCTTCTTCCGTTGACTCTCGAATCCCTGACGGTCAATGGAGCCCCTCCGGCCTCTAATCAGGTTTCCCTCTCTTCCAGCAATACGATTCTTGAAGAAAAGTACACCTATAACGGCCATACGGCGACCCTGTCCTACACCATTCCCGCCAGGGGATTTAGGGTTTCGGTTCATATTTCGAATCCCGACAAGCTCCCCCTCGTTTTTCTTCCGGGACTCGATTTTGGTATGACAGACGAAGCCCAGTCCTACGGGACCGAATTTCAGGGTCCCATTTATGGAAACGCCGCAGGGAAACTGAGCGAATTCAAAAAAGACCAGGCGGAAACATTCGCCCCGGGACTCTTGTCCTGGGTCGGGAATGAAACGAAATACTTCATCGGCTATATTTCCCTTTCCGGACTTCAAACCACAACAGAAATCATCAAGGACAAATCCTCTTCCCTCATCCGGCTCGACCTCCCTCCAGGGGACGCGAACTTTTCCATCACGGGGAGCCCCAAACGATACAGTCTTCTTAAAAATGCCGATCCTGGCCTGATCGATACCGTCGACTTCGGCTGGTTTCTTTTTGGGCGAATTTATCTTGTGAGCTTTCTTGCAAAGTTCCTATTCCTGATCCTTTCGAATCTTTATGCCCATATGGCCAATTATGGATTTGCCATCATCATTTTGACGCTCTTCATCAAACTTCTTTTTTCCCCGCTGACCTATCTCTCCTACCGCTCCATGTTCCAGATGCAGCAGCTTCAGCCCGAAATCAAAAAACTGCAGGCCAAATTCAAAGACGATCGCCAACAACTCAATGCCGCGATGATGGAGCTTTATAAAGAGCGCCGCATCAATCCGCTCGGGGGATGTCTGCCTGTACTCGTCCAGATTCCTGTATTCGTCGCTCTTTACAATATTCTTAATAACACCGTTGAACTCCGGCAAGCCCCGTTTCTTCTCTGGATTCATGACCTATCCCAAAAAGATCCTTATTACATTTTTCCGATCATCATGGGAATCACGATGATCATACAGACCCGCCTGACCCCATCGACCCCGGACCCCATGCAAAAACGGATCATGATGTTCATGCCGGTTGTTATGACTTTTTTCTTTTTGAACTTCCCCTCCGGTCTTGTCCTTTACTGGATTGTCAACAATGTTTTGACAATCGGACAGCAATATTTCACCATGCGATACCTTTTCAAGACCTCCCAGCCCCGCTAGGATTGGTCTCGGTGACACTTCATGGAACCTGTCGTCGCTCCCGTCACGGTCCTTATTCCCCAACCGGTCGGAATTCTCCGTCTTTCCGGAGACAGCCTCTCCGACCGGATCAGGCCTCTCTTTCCCTCGCTTCCCTCCACACTGGAACACCGTCGTATTTACCGGGCCACAGCCTTTGAGGCGGGATCCCCAGTCGATGAATGCCTTCTTCTTTTCTTTAAGGGACCCCGCTCTTATACCGGGGAGGATGTCATCGAAATCCAGGCTCACGGGAATCCTCACAACATCCGTCACCTTCTCTCCCTCCTTCATAGCCATGGCATCCGGCTCGCCAAACCGGGTGAGTTTTCCATGCGGGCCTATCAGAACCGTAAAATTTCTCTTCTGAAAGCCGAATCCCTCCATCGTATGATTTCGGCCCCTTCCTATTCCGACTTTCGGGAGGCGCACCATCACTACGCCTCCTCGGAAAGCCATCCTCTCTATGGGATCCAGGAAGAATTTCTCAATCTTCTCGCGCTTTTTTTTACGCTTCTCGACCATCCGGAAGGAGAAGAAGAGGCCCTTTCCGATCTCTCCCCCTCCATTCTCCAAAACCGCCTCCAGTCCCTGGACAGATCCATATCAGAGATCATCACTCTAACGGCCAAGACGAAGAAACATTTCAACGGGTTCAGCGTATTGATTTCCGGTCATCCAAACTCAGGTAAATCCTCCCTGTTCAATCGGATCCTCAAAGAGAACCGTGCGATTGTCTCTCCTCTTCCCGGAACGACCCGGGATCTTTTGGAGGGACGTCTCTCCTTTCCCTTTGGAGATCTCGTTCTTCTCGATTCCGCAGGCATTCGCTCCTCGGAAGACACGATCGAACAGGAAGGGATCCGGAGGACCCGGCGATCACTTTCCCGCGTGGACTGCGTCCTCTGGATCGCCAGTCCAGAATTTCCAAATCCTCCCGCATCCCTTCATTTCCAAAAGGGAGTTCCTGTTTTTCTTCTCTGGAATAAAGTCGACCTGTCCCTGCCGCCCGATCCCTCCCCCTACGATTATCTTGTGTCGGCGCGGACCCGGAGGGGTCTCTCCTCCCTTTGTGACCGCCTTCGCAATCTGGCCGAAAACTATTATTCCTCACTCCCCCCGGGATCCTCCTCCCTCGACTCCGACCGTCAGATCAATATTCTACGACACCTCCGTTCGGCCATTCGGAATTCCCGGTCTTTTCTCGATTCAGGACGGATCGACGTGGCACTCTCTGCCCTTGAAGAAGGGCGCCGGGTGTTGGAAGATGGGGTGGGGACCGTTCCCGCATCCGATATTTACGATCGTGTCTTCAACCTTTTCTGTCTAGGGAAATAACCTCATGGGTCTCTTCAATCCAGCCACGTTTGATGTGATTGTCATCGGAGGCGGTCACGCCGGAATCGAAGCCGCCTACGCCGCTGCACGCATGGGGCAGCGCACCCTTCTCGTCACGATGCATCTTGATCTCATCGGACAGATGTCCTGCAATCCCTCAGTCGGAGGGATCGGCAAGGGACATCTTGTTCGGGAGATCGATGCCATGGGGGGCGCCATGGGTGAATTGGCGGACCGCTCAGGGATTCAGTTCAAGATGCTCAATACCCGCAAGGGAGCCGCCGTTCAGGCCATCCGTGCCCAATGTGACAGGTCCCGTTACCGGGCCGAAGCCCGAAAGCTTCTGGACAGCCAGCCCTTCCTCTTTCTCAGGCAGGGGGAGATCGTCGATCTCGGGTTGGTCAACGACACGATCGACCATATTGTTCTTCAGGACGGCTCACGAATTCAGGGTCGGTCGATTGTTCTGACAACTGGGACCTTCCTGAACGGGCGCCTTCATGTAGGTCTGGATGCGACCTCCGGAGGCAGGGGGGGCGAACGGGCGACAACCGGCCTCTCCACCGTTCTCCCCGACAAATGCGGTCTCTTGCTCGGGCGGATGAAGACAGGGACGCCTCCACGGCTGCTTGGACGGTCCATCGCCTTTGAGCGTATGACTCCCCAACCCGGCGACGAACCCATTCCTTTCTTTTCTCTCTACTCGACTCCGGAATCCCTTTTTTACGGAGGGTCCCAAAGACCCTGCTTTCTCACCTCGACGACCGACAGGACCCGGGAGATCATCGAAAAGAATCTGGACCGCTCTCCCCTCTACAGTGGAAAAATTCACGGCATCGGTCCCCGATACTGTCCTTCCATCGAAGACAAGATCGTCAAGTTTCCCCATCGCGCATCGCACCACATCTTTGTCGAACCGGAAGGCATTGATGTCGACGAATACTATCCCAACGGAATCTCCACGAGCTTGCCCCTCGATGTCCAGGAAAAGATCGTCTCATCCATTCCCGGCCTCGAGGAGGCTGTCATCCTTCGACCGGGATATGCCGTCGAATACGATTTCGTCTTCCCGGACCAACTCGATCACACTCTTCGTGCAAAAAATATAACCAATCTTTTTCTTGCCGGGCAAATCAACGGCACAACCGGTTATGAAGAAGCGGCAGCCCAGGGTCTTGTTGCCGGCACCAATGCCGCCTTGTCTGCCTCCGGTCGCCCATCCTGGGCTCCAGACCGTCAGAGCTCCTATCTGGGGGTTATGGTCGACGATCTCGTCACCCACAGCGTTGATGAACCCTACCGGATGTTTACAAGCCGGGCCGAAAACAGGCTTTACATCCGGAACGACAACGCCGCTGAACGCCTCTCCCCCCAGGCCCTTCTGCTAGGCCTCCTCCCTCCCCATAAAGAGGAGGAATATTCCCGCAGGGAATCTTTTCACCGAACTCTCAGGACCACCCTTTCATCGACCCGGAAGGAGGGAAAATCACTCCTCGACCACCTTCGGTCTCCGGACTGTTCTCTGGCTTCGCTGATCGCTGAAGAGTTTCCGGACCATTTGTCTGACGTCCCCGCATCCTGGCTTTCTTCTCTTGAGCAGGAGGTCAAATATGAGGGATATGTCAGAATCTCCAACGACCGCTGGAACAGGATGGAAGATCTTCCGATTCCCCCTGAGATTTTCGAACAGGAGCTGCCCGGCATTTCGCGGGAAGTCCACCACCGTCTCAGGAAGGAACGCCCCTCACGACTTTCGGAGGCCCAATCACTCCGAGGCATTACGCCGGGATCGATCGACCTTCTTCGAATTTCCATCCTTAAATTTCAGCAAAAAATCCGTTCATGAATGTTGAATTCGATTATGGAAAAATTCCGCTTTCTGCCTCTGTTCTTGAAAAATTTGATCTTTATGCCGCACTCCTTCTGGAGTGGAACAAGAAAATCCGCCTGACGGGGTACAGCACCCTGAAGGAGGTCCGAAACCATCTCATTCTGGATGCCCTACTCGCTTTCGAACTTTTACGGGAGCGCCTCCCGCCCGAAATCATCGACTTCGGCTCCGGGAACGGATCTCCCGGACTGCTCTTTGCACTCCTTGCCCCCTCCTGCCAATTCACCCTCCTTGAACGGGTCACAAAAAAAAGAATTTTCATCGAATACGCCGCCTCCCGGCTCCAGATTGCTAACATTCGGACCTTTCCTTCTCTAACACATTCCATCGAATCTCCCTTTATTCTCATGAAGGCCATCACCCTCGGCGATCTCTTCTCCGACCGGCTCATCCAAAAACACGCCTCACCCCCTTACACACTCTTTCGATTCGGACATGATTCTCATCCTGCTTGCATTCCCATTTCCTCCTATGCCATAACAGGGGGCATCGATTCATGGGGAGAAACGAAGACGATTTCCCTCTCGGAGTCCATTTTCCAAGGCTAATTTCCAAATGTTCCACGTGGAACATTTTCATGGAGAACCCAAATGACACGCATCGTAGCGATCGCGAATCAAAAAGGAGGGGTAGGCAAAACGACGACAACAATCAATCTCGCCGCCTCTTTGGCAGTCGAGGAGAAAAAGATTCTTGTCATCGATCTGGACCCCCAGTCAAACACCTCGAGCGGCATGGGGATACAGGCGGGAGCCCCTCCCAGATCTTCTTACGAGCTCATGTCAGGAAAGTACACATTCCAGGAATTGGTCCAATCGACTGACCTTCCCTTCCTCAGCGCAATCCCATGTTCGGTCGCCATGGCAGGATTCGAACCGGAGGCGGCCACCATCGATGCGGGGATCCGCCATCGCATCCTGAAAGATTCCCTCCCGGAATCAGAGATCTCTGCATACGAATACATCCTTCTCGACTGCCCTCCCTCGCTCGGATTTATTACCCTGAATGCACTGGTGGCAGCCCATTCCGTTCTCATTCCGGTTCAATGCGAGTATTTTGCTCTTGAAGGTCTGGGTCAGTTGATGAAAACGATGGAAAGGGTCAAGCACCGCTGGAACGAAACCCTATCGATCGAGGGAATTCTGCCGACGATGTTCGACAAGAGGAACAGACTGAGCGCATCGGTTTTGGACGAACTCCGTAAACATTTCCCCAAGGATGTCTTTTCAAGCACCATCCCTCGAAACGTGACTCTAGGGGAAGCTCCCAGCCACGGAAAGCCGGCCATCCTCTATGATGTGATGTCGAAGGGCGCCCAATCCTACATGAGCCTTGCGAAGGAGATACTGGCCTATGGCTAAGATCAGTCTGGGACGCGGAATCGATTCCCTTTACGGAGAAGAACCCCGCGAAGAACCGTCTTCCTCAATTCCGGTGGCCTCAATTCACCCCAACCCCTACCAGCCGAGAAAATCCTTTTCCCCGGAAGCATTGGAAGAACTGGCCACATCAATGAAGCGACACGGCCTACTGCACCCTGTCATGGTGATGAAAAAAGGGGCCGGCTATACTCTCGTTTCAGGAGAAAGACGACTCAGGGCGGCTGAATCACTCGGATGGACCGATATCCCCGCCATCATCAAAAACTTCACGGACCAGGATCTCCTTGAAATCGCCTTGGTCGAGAACCTCAAAAGGAGCGATCTCAACCCGATTGAAATCGCAACAGGATTGAAGCGGCTCTCCGAGGAGTTTCATTGGACCCAGGAAAACCTCTCGGAATATATCGGCTTCAAGAGATCAACCGTCGCGAACTATCTTCGGATCCTTGACCTCCAGCCGGATGTCATTACGGCAGTGACATTGGGACAGGTCACATTTGGCCATGCCAAGGTTCTCTCCCCTCTCCCCCCAGAAGAACAGGTTCGATGGATGAAGGAGATCATCGCGAAAGATCTCTCGATAAGGGGGCTGGAGGAACGCCTCGCAAAAAGACTGAAGAAACGAAATGAGCCGAAAGACGAATCGATGATCGACTGGATTCGGGAGAACAATCAGTCCCTCGAGCGCTCCATCCCTTGCAAGGCCCGGATCACAAAACAAAAAAAAGGGTGGAAGGTCGAGCTCAGTTTTAATAAGATGGAAGGACTCGAAGCCATGGTCACCCGCCTCGCGGACAATGCGGAAGAAAAACAGAAAGGATTTCTGGATGAGAAATAGCGGACAGGACGGTTCAAAAGGGAACATTATCGCCTTCCTCGGGAAGGAAACACTCTTCCGGGGCTACCTTCAGTTCGAAGGAACCGTCCGGATCGATGGAGTTCTCGAGGGAGAAATTCATTCGAAAAACACTCTGATCATTGGAGATGGCGCCACAATCACCGGAACGATCAATGTCGGAAAGGTGGTTTGCGGCGGAACGGTCTCGGGAAAGATCCAGGCGACCGATTCGATCCAGTTTGTGAAGCCATCGAATATCCGGGGAGAAATAAAAACGCCTGCCCTGGTCATCGAGGAGGGAGTCATTTTCAACGGACAGTGCGAAATGGACACCGGAGTCCGAAAAGGACCGGAGGGCGCTGGAACCGGTGAATAACAAAAAGGTTCTGGTGGGCCTTAGCGGCGGGATCGATTCCGCGGTCTCGGCATGGCTTCTCAAACGTAAGGGCTATGAAGTCCTTGGCGTGGTCCTGAGGCTTTGGGAAAACGAAACAGACAACGATCGGCCCTGGACTGAAAGGACCTGCTGTCATGTTCCCATGGTCTCCTATTTGTGCGATCGCATTCTGGACATCCCTCTGATAATCCATGATTCGGCAAAGGATTTTCAGGAAAGGGTCGTGAACCGTTTTAAAGAGGGTTACGCCTCCGGAAGCACTCCAAACCCCTGCACATCCTGCAACGCCGACATCAAAATCAGGACGCTCCTCGATATCGCCCGGGATCATGACATTCCGTCCATCGCCACAGGCCACTATGCCGCATGGAGTCATTCGCAAGACTACGATCGGACGGGGCTAAAAATAAGTCCCGACAAACAGAAAGACCAATCCTATTTTCTTTCTAGAACGGAAGGGATCACCCCGGATAATTTTCTGCTCCCCTTGGGAGAAAAAACAAAGAATGAGGTCAGGGACCTCGCATTGAAGGCCGGTTTCCCTGTTTCCGGAATGCTGGAAAACCAGGAGGCATGCTTTGTATCCAAAAAAAGAGTGACAGAATACCTCGATCCTAGAAAGTCGAACGACCCTGATCAGGACTCCTGGACGGCCGTGACAACAGCCGGCAAATTCCTGGGATCCCTGAGGACAGGAATCGGTCTGACACGGGGCCAGAGAAGGGGACACGGGATCGCCGGCGGGGACCGCCTGTATATCCTGTCCGTAAACCCCGTGAAAAAAGAAGTCCTGATGGGGTCGAGAAACGAACTCCTGGGACGGACATTCGAAATAGATGAACCCCAGGGGATCATGGCCACAGGTTTTCCAAAGCCCCTCCCCCCGCTTTATGTCCGTTTCCGCTCGACCATGGGGCTGGTTCCCTGTCAGCCCCACCCGTCCGACTCACAAACGTTCGTCCTCGATGACCCCCACGACGGGATCGTCTCAGGACAGATCGCCGCATTTTATGACAAGGTCGGCATCCTGATCGGTTCAGGTCGGCTTGTCTAAAAAATTCAAAACACCATCCCCCCCGAGCCCCCCATGACCGAAAGATTCAAGGAACTCCTCTTTCTTGATGTGGAAACAACGGGACTTCTCATGCATCCTTCCGCGCGAATTGTCGAAATCAGCATTTCGGTGTGGTCGGAAGAAGGCCATGTGCGGCGACATACCTCCCTGATCAATCCCCAGGACCCGATCCCCCCCCTCTACACGGCCATTCACGGGATCGATGACGCCATGGTTCGCGATGCCCCGACATTCTCCGAATATTGGCGGGAAATGAGGGATTTTTTCGGGGAGAAAACGGTGATCGCGCATAACCTGTCTTTCGACATGGGAATGATGAACAGGGAAATCATGAGACTCGACCAGACCCCTCTTGGCAATCCCGGAATCGATACTGTCCCGGTCTTGAAAAAGCTGCTGCCGGAACAAAAAAATCACAAACTCCGAAACCTCGCATCGGCTTTGGGAGTGCAACATCACAATATCCACCGGGCGGAGGATGATGTCATGGCCCTCGAGGAGGTTCTGGCGATCGCCATGAAAAAGCCGGTCGAATTCCTCACAGGAGAGATAGGGGTTGATCTCGCTCTTTGGGGAGGGCTCGCCTCCCACCGATATTTCAGGGATAGTCTCTGGTGGGCTCAGCAAATGGGATCAGGGATCTCGCTGATCGTCGCACGATCGACCAGAGAAGCGGCAACAGAATTGCGCCTGGAAGAAATCCGGCTCGACAATCCGGGATTCACCGCAAAAAGGTTGGGCGAATACAGGGAAAAGGGAAGATATCCTCTCTCCTGGGCTGAGGTCTACCGTATTATCCCATGACAATGCGAGTAGGAGAGAGCGATTTGTGCTAAGATACCAGAATGAGCGCAGAAGGGAGTGGTGGGCGATACAGGTTTCGAACCTGTGACCCCTGCCGTGTGAAGGCAGTGCTCTACCGCTGAGCTAATCGCCCGATCGGGAAGACCTGATTCTAGAGTAAACCTGACTGATTATCAAGAGATTCGTATCTCCCTCCCAGACAAGGAGCCTTTGTGGAATTCAAGAATACGCTGAACCTGCCCAAAACCGATTTTCCCATGAAGGCCGACCTTCCGAAAAGGGAACCTGAATACCTCTCCCTATGGGCAGGGGAGGATCTCTATGAAAAGGTGAAACAAGAGACAGAATCCCGCCCCCTCTTTGTCCTGCACGACGGCCCTCCCTATGCGAATGGCCACCTCCACATGGGCCATGCCATGAACAAGATTCTCAAAGACATCATCAACAGGGTCGCCCTCAAAAAAGGGTTCAGGATTTCCTATGTCCCGGGATGGGATTGCCACGGATTGCCGATCGAGCACAAGGTTCTCAAGGACATGGGGAAAAAAAGAAGCGACCTGTCCGCCCTGGAAATCCGGAAAAAATGCCGGGAATCGGCCACCCTTTATGCGGATATCCAAAAAAAAGAATTTGTCCGGATGGGGGTTCTCGCCGACTTTGATCACCCCTATCTGACGATGGACTACGCGTATGAAGCGGAAATTCTCCGCTCTCTGGAGCGCATGAACAGCCAGGGTCGGATTTACAAGGGAGAAAAACCGGTCCTTTGGTGTGGAACCTGTGAAACAGCCCTGGCCGACGCCGAAGTGGAATACGCCCCGCACAAATCCCCTTCGGTGACCGTCCTCTTCGCAAGGGAAGATGGATTAGAGAAGACATATTACCCCATTTGGACGACAACCCCCTGGACCCTTCCCGCAAACCAGGCCGTTGCCGTCAATCCAGAGATCCGCTACGCAATCCTTATTCTGACCCACGACACGCTGAACCTTGAAAAAGGATCCCGCCTCGTCATCGCAGAGGACATCCTAGGTCGCCTGAAAATGCAGAACGAATCTCCCTGGCGGGAAATTCTGGGGGCGTCGAAAATAGGCGCCACGAAGACCGGATCCGATCTCCTGGCCGAATATCCGCGACTGATTCATCCCTTCATCCCGGGAAAAACGGTCCCTCTGGTCGCTGGAAATTTTGTCCAGACCGACCAGGGAACCGGTCTGGTCCATATCGCTCCCGGCCATGGAGAGGAAGATTTCGAAGTGGGCCGCGCGAACAATCTGTCCAGTCAGAGCCCGGTCACCGAAAAGGGCCGCTTCGGAAATGCCATCGCCTTCATCGACGCAGACTGGGTGGGGCTTCGAATCCTCGAGTCTGCCCCCCAGGTCATCGCTCTTCTTGAAAAAACCCGGACTCTCCTCCACCAGGCCATCCTCGAACATTCCTACCCTCATTGCTGGAGGTGCAAGAATCCGGTTTTTTACCGCGCAACATCCCAATGGTTTCTTTCACTAGAGACGGGGGATCTGCGGGAAAAAACCCTCCAGGCGATCGGAGACGTCTCCTGGATCCCTGAAAAAGGGGAAAACAGGATACGGGGGATGATCGAAACCCGGCCCGACTGGTGCCTTTCCAGACAACGCGCATGGGGAGTCCCAATTCCCGCCTTCTCCTGCAACCAATGCGGGAAAAGTACCCTTGAAAGCACCTTCATTCGGAAAATCGCTGACAGGACCGAACAAGATGGGGTCGACTTTTGGTTCGATCCTGAAAACAAAAAATCACTGCTGGATGGGATCCGATGTCCGGCGTGCGGGGGATCGGACCTCACTCTCGAGGAGGACATCCTTGATGTCTGGTTCGATTCAGGGATCAGCCATGAGGCGGTTCTCAAAAAAAGATCGGATCTGACGTGGCCGGCAGACCTCTATCTGGAAGGTTCGGACCAGCACCGCGGCTGGTTTCATTCCTCTCTGCTGACGTCCATGGCTCTCGAAGGATCCCCTCCGTACCGTTCGGTCTTGACCCACGGATTCGTTGTCGACGGCCAAGGCAAGAAAATGGCCAAAACCCTGGGAAATGTCATCGCGCCGTCAGAAATCATCGACAAATACGGGGCCGATGTTTTGAGACTCTGGGTGGCCGCATCGGACTATCAGGAGGACACGCGGCTCTCCCTTGAAATCATGAACAACCTGGTCGACGGATACCGAAAAATCCGAAACACCTTCCGATATATGCTGAGCAACCTCTTCGATTATCCCGGAGACCGGCCCGAGACGGAGTCACCGGATATTCTTGACCGATGGATCCTTTCGGTCTGGGAACGGACCAAGGCCACGATCCTGGAGGCCTACGATCATCACCGATTTGCCCAGATCATCCAAACGTTGAACCATTTCTGTTCGATTTCGCTTTCAGCCCAGTACTTCGACATGATCAAGGACCGATTGTATGCGGAAGAGGCCGGTGGAGCCCTCCGGCGAAACACCCAGGGCACAATCGTCCGGATTCTGGAGGAACTTTCAGCCATCATTCACCCCCTCCTCCCCTTTACGACAACCGAGATCCTTCATCACGCGAACAGGAACACGACAGGCTCCCTCCTCGAGACATCAAGGACCATCGCGGTGAAATCCTTCCCGAAACTGAACCCAAAGAGGATCGACAGCGTTCTCGAAGAACAGATTGACGTCCTCCTCGGCCTGCGCACCATTCTGGGAAAGCTCGCCGACGACCTCAAAAAGGAAAAGCGCGTCGGAAGCACCCTCGAACTCCATTTGAAAATCTCCGGCAAACCCGATCGATACAACCCGGGGAATTGGAGCCAGGAATTTTTTGAAACATTTTTTATCGTCTCCCAATTCTCCTGGGCAAGCCCTGATGAAATCCTGGCTCCCGACCAGACCCTCGCCCAGGCAGAGGGCTCGGAACCCGGAACCACCATCGCCCTCCTTCCGGCCCCCGGAGAAAAATGCGAGCGATGCTGGCTCAGAAAAACGACCACCGGAGACAATCCGGAAAAACTTCCTGTTTGCTCCCGATGCCATAGGGTTCTTCAGGGGATCCGATGAAAGGTCGGGTCTCAGATGCACCCGTTTTATGATATAATTTTGAAAGGGTTGCAGGTTTCCCTCAGGACGCTTGCCTCCATTTAAAGGGGATGGCCGATCAAAAATTCATGGCTCCATTACGGATTGACGGGAGTGGCTCTATTCGCTCTCGACCAGGCAACAAAATATCTTGTCCTTTCAAAAATTCCGATCGGGACTGACACTGACGTCATTCCCCATTTTTTCCGGATCGTCTCCGTGAGGAACACCGGGATCGTGTTTGGCCTCTTTTCGCAGTCCCAAAACGAATCCCATCAGGGAGGGTTCATTCTCTTTACCGCGTTGGCCCTGTTCGCGATTCTCTATTACAGCCATAAAAAGAAAGTGACGGAATCTCGCGAGTTCTATCCGCTGGCCCTCATTCTCGGGGGGGCGACGGGAAACCTTCTCGACAGAATCCTTCATGGTCGTGTCATCGATTTTCTCGACTTCTATGTCGGGGACTATCATTGGCCCGCGTTCAATATCGCCGATTCCGGGATCGTCATCGGAGTCGGCCTTCTGCTCTTTCTCCAGTGGGGGGAGGAGCGAAAACAAAAAAGGGCACCCGTTGAACACTGACGCTTCACCGTTTCTCATGACAAAAAGAGCTTAGGAGGAGATCGGCATGGACCCTACAACAAAAAGCCGTATCACCCGCATTCAGTTGGCTCTCGAAAACAATGAGTGGCTCAAGGCCTTCCATCTCTCTGAGTCAGCCATCAAGGACGAGCCGGATATACTCCCCTTCCGGTACCTGATGACCGATGCCCTGATCCAAGGGGGGCGTCTGGACGAAGCCCTAAAGCGGGTCTCCGAATGGCGGAATTCCTACCCCGCCGACAGGAAGCTCGGGATTTATGCCTTGCACCTTCTTATCTATTTCAAGAAGTTCGAGGAGGCCGAGACACTGGGCAACACCCTGATCGAAGGATGTCAGAACATCATCGAAAAGAGGGACATCCTTCTCCATCTTGCCTTCGCGGCGCATGGTCTTGGGGATCCGAAACGGGCCATTCTCCTTCTGAACGACCTGATCCAGGAAGATCCCCTCAATACCGACGCCTACGAAACGATCGGCAAGATCTACTTCGAGCATGCCCGATTCGAAGAAGCCGAGCGCTACTTTCTTGCGCTGACAGACATCGATCCCCTCCATCCGCGGGTTCACCAGCTCTTGGGTCTTCTCTATTCGGAACAGGGGAAATGGGACGAGGCGATCATGGAGCTCGAGGAGGCGGTCGAAATCGAGCCCAGCGACGAAACGATGAGAGAGTTGGGGTGGACCCTCAACATGGTCGGAGACAGGGATGGGGCGATTAGCGTCCTTGAAGAGGCCCTGGACATCAATCCCTTGAATCTCCAGGCCCGAATCGACCTGGGAACGATCTACATGGACCAGGAGGACTACGACCGCGCCATCAATGAATGGAAGATCGCGCAAAAGCAGGATCCTGGAAACACAACGATCAAATCCTTCCTGGAAAAAGCGCGGGAGAAAGTTGAAAAGGATCGATCCGTCAGTCGGCATTGAGATAATCCGACAGAAATCAAAAGGGCGATTCGCTCCCGACGGTGATGATCCGGAGACACCGGAGCAAGGCTCTCGCATGTTTCAGGTAGATCCGGGAGAATCGAAGAAAAGGCTCGACCATTATCTTACCCAGAAGTGTCTTCCTTTTTCCCGCTCCCGGGTTCAGAAGATCATCGACGAAGGCCTCGTCACGGTCAATGGGGCAGAAGAGGCCGCCTCCTACAAGATCCGGGGAGGAGACCTCATCACCGTCCTCATTCCGCCCCCTGCCCCCTGCGCCGACAACCCCGAGCAGATGGATCTTGACATCGTCTACGAGGATGCAACCCTTCTGGTCATCAACAAACCTCCCCAACTCGTCGTCCATCCCGCCCCTGGCCACCGTTCGGGAACGCTCCTGAATGGCCTTTTGGGGCATCTCATGAAGGAGACCCGTCCGGAAAAGGGGGGTGATGGGCCCCCGAGAGCCGGACTGGTCCACAGGCTGGACCAGGATACCTCCGGTCTCATGGTCGTGGGCAAGACCCCCGAGGTCCTCGATCGTCTGATGGGGCAATTCAAGGACAGACAAGTCTCCAAGAGCTATATTGCCCTGGTCATCGGAATTCCTCCAACAAAGCGGGGAATGATCGAGGCCCCTATCGGCCGGTCGAGCGGAGACCGGAAAAAATTCGCCGTCACGGCAACGGGAAAGCCCTCCATGACGCGATATAGAATCATGAAGTCCTATCTCGAGGGATATTCTCTTGTGGACATTACATTACTGACGGGACGGACTCACCAGATACGCGTTCATTTTCATCATCTGGGATATCCATTGGCAGGAGATCCGGTCTACAAAAAAAGGGGGGGAAAGGCCGATCCCCGCTTCCCCAGGATCATGCTTCATGCAGCGAAACTGGGATTCATCCATCCGGTCACCGGAGAGGAGATGGTGTTTTCCTCCCCGATTCCGAAGGACATGCAAGGGGCCATCGATACGCTGACCGAGATGGCCCCTTGAAATACCCCTCTGACCCTCTACAGGGTCGCCATGACCATCCCGGTGAGCGGTTTTGGATAAAAATAGGTGGATTTCTGGGGCATAAGCTCCCCGCGAAGAGAGACCTCCTCAATCACCTTGGCCGGAACGGGCCGGATGAAAAATCCAAGGGGGTATTCTCCGTTAGTAAAAACCTTTTCAAGGACTGACGGAGCCGACTTGTCATACCGAAGAAGATCCTCGGTCCGGATCCGGTCCGGGGTGATTCCGAGAATCGCCGACAGAACGGCTTCCTGAAGCCAGTAGGTGTCGAGTCCCTTGACCCCTTCGCCCCGTTCGACCTTGAGCCGGCATATAAGGAGTTCTTTCGTATCGCGAACCGCAACTCCTATGACCGTCTCCGCGGGAGAGGATTGCCGAAGGGTCGACAGGAACCGGTCGGATTCGGCGGCCGGGAAGCGCGTAATCGTGGAGCGGGACTCAAGGGCCGACAGGAAGGTGGAAAGCCCTTCGGAGGAAAGAGTCCTGACCAGTCGGTGAGTCGGAAGGACGGAAAGATTCTCGTCTTCAAGGGCCGCGAGGAAGACAGTGACGAATTCATAGGGGGCATTCGGATTGGGGGAGGCCTCGAGAGACCGTCTGTAGTTCCGGTAGGCGAGATAGGTTTCGTAGCGGTGATGGCCATCCGCAATGAAAAGGGATTTTCTGGCAAAGGATCCCACGACCGCATCGATGGTCGCCTTGTCCGTAACCGCCGAAAGAGTGTGAACAACCCCGTCTCCGTCGGTCGACCGGAATCGTTCTTTGGCCTTCTTTTCGAGCAGCCCCATGATTTCTCTTTGGGCATCGGGATAAAGAAGATAAATCTGACTGAACGAGCAGGAGGTCGCCTTGAAAAGGGCCATCCGGTCTTCCTTGGGACCCTGGAGGGTCCTTTCGTGCGGATAGACGATCTTCTTCTCCCACTCCTCGAGCCGGATTCGACCGACAAACCCGCGAATCGTCCGGTCGGACCCCGTCAGAGGATCACGAAAGGTCATAGAGTAGGGGTAGAGGGCCGGATCCTCGTCAATTTTGAGGACACCGGAGGATATCATTCTGTCCAGATCCTTGCGGGCCCGGGTGTATCGATTGTCTTCCGGGGTTTCCGGGTCCGGGGGAATCGGAAGCTCGAGACGGATGACATTGTCGGGATGCTTGTCGTAAAAGGCCTTCTGGGCCTCCTTTGAAATGATGTCGTAAGGAGGAGTCGTCAAACGGTCCATGGACGATTTCAGGGAGTCCGCGTAAACCAATCCTTTAAAGGGAATCAGATCTGCCAAGAATGCCTCCGTTTTGAGGGGAAGGATGATACCCGGGTTACATGTCCCGGGCGATGACGAATTCGGAGAGAGCCCACAGGTGCTGTCGGGCCGGAGAGTCTGGAAAGGTGGAGAGATTGTCTTGGGCCAGACGGGTAAATTCCCTGGCCCTGGAAAGGGAATATTCGATCGATCCGGTCTCGCGCATCAGGGAAAGAACCTCCTCGAGATCCTCGTTTCGGGAAACCCCCGACCCGATCTTGGACTGCAGGAGGGGGCGGACGGAAGATGGCGTATTCGCAAGGCAGTGAATCAGGGGAAGCGTCATCTTCCCCTCGGCCAGATCCCGGCCCAGGGTCTTTCCGAGCCGGTCGACGCTGGCCATGTAATCGAGAGCGTCATCAGCGACCTGAAAGGCCATCCCCACGAAATATCCGAACTGTTCAAGGGCGTTCTTACCGGATTCCGGAATGTCGCCAAGAATGCCTCCCAGACGACAGGTACTTGCAGTGAGTGTCGCCGTCTTGCAGGCTGCCACTGTGAAATAGTCCTCCTCGGAGGCCGAGAGATTACGATCGAGGAAAAGCTCGAGGATTTCACCCTCGGACATTTTCTTGCAAGCGAGCGTCAGGGAATCGTTGACCTCGTCGTTGTGGAGCCCCATGGCAAGCCAAAGGGAATTGGCATAGAGAAAGTCACCGACAAGGATCGCGGGCTGATTTCCCCACCGCTGGTGGGCGGCCGGCTTTCCCCTGCGAAGATCGGCACTATCCACGACATCATCGTGGAGAAGGGTCGCGGTATGGATCATCTCGACGACGGAGGCAAGCAGGATGGACGCATCCCCTTCCGATTGGCAGAGTCGGGAGGAGATGATCATCAGGAGGGGACGGAGGCGCTTTCCCCCCCCGCTCACGATATAGGAAGTCATTTCGCTGGCGAGGGGGATAACATCCTTCAGAATGAGGCGAAGCCGTTCCTCCACCGCCTCCATCTGAGTCTGATAGGCGGACCAGATCGTGTTGACGCCTGTTGTCATAAGAGGATTCATGGTCATAAGATAAGCTTCACCCGTGATGATTGTCAAGGAAGACGGGCCCTTCAGGGCTCCATTCCAGCCTGGTAGACAGTCACTTCAATCCAGTGACCGTCCGGATCCTGAAAATAAAGTGAGCGAGAGACCCCATGATCGTCAAGACTGAATGGAATGGCAGCGGCCTCAAGTTCCTCTAGGGCTCGGCCAAAGGCCTCTTCATCCGTCCGGAAGCAGAAATGTCTCACAGTGGGCGGACTGTGTTCCGGGAGGCCCTGGCCGTTGGACAAAAGAGCGATGCATGTCCCACCGGCACACAGGAAGGCCGGTTCAGTCCCCCACTCCTTCTCGAACCGCCGTTCAAGACCGAACAAGGTCTGGTACCAGCGGATCGACCGCTCCACGTCGGAGACGGGTATGGCCACATGGTCAAGCCCGGAGACCCGGATCATCGTTCCACTCAGAAAAGGGTAATATATCCGATCTTGACGGGAACGAGGGCCATTGAAGAAGACGATAGGCCCGCCCCGGAAAAGGGTCCGGACTGGTTTTCATAGTCGATCTCGAAAAAAACACCCTGGTGTTTGACGGTCCCAAACGGAATCATGATGCCGGGCCCAACCCGAAAGGCAAACCCCGTCGTTCCCACCCCGACCCCATTGCTGGCCGTCGATGAGTTGAACGCCGGTCCGAAGGCAAACTCGAGGTAGGGAACAATATTGATCGGGTTATTGGCCACTGTCATCGGAAACCCGCCTCCGTTGGCAAAGAAATACTCGGCTCCGATCAGAACCGGAACGTTGGTATCGTTGCCGAAGGCGTGGACCGAGATGCTGGCGGTCAGGGCCAGGTTCTTGTAGACGGTATATCCCCCTTCGATCCCCACCAGAAAGCCCGTCCCGAGACCTTCGTTTCCGATCGCCCCGGTGACCGTCGGACCGCTGGCCGGAACAAATCCGATATCGGCCTGAAAGAGGATCTGACCAGGAGCGCCGAGCGGGTTGACCGACTCCGAGGGAGAAACGTCAGACTGTCCCGAAAAGTCTGGGAGTCCGTCCTGGTTGTCGATATCGACCGCCCAGGCGGCGCCAAGTCCTTGGAAGGAAAAAAGGATGACCACCAGAAAAAAAGGAGCCACGCCTGAAAAGAGTCGGGATAGGAGAGAAGGAGAAATCTCCTCAGCGGCCGGCCCTGGCATCTGGCTCATTTTTTCCTGCAAAGAACCCCCCTCTTTTCTGACACCCTTCGGCCTCAGGATCCTCCAAAGAACCGCCGTGTTATAATCGCCACATGCTAGCATGAGTGAATCGAAACGACAATCATCCGGGGCCAGACAGAATGCAGAATCAAAGAAAAAAGATTACGGTGGCCGTCGTCCAGAACCAGCCGGATTTCGGCCAACCAGAAAAAAACAGGGCATCGGTCGCCCGGATGATTTTGGAACGCCCCGATCCTTCGGCCGACCTGATCGTCCTTCCCGAGCTCTTCGCCACGGGCTACCAGTTCGACTCAGCCTCCGAGGCCGCAGGTCTGGCGGAACCGGAAAGGGGCCCGACTTTCCGGTTCCTCTCGGAGCTTTCCTCCGAAACCGGAGCCGTCGTGGTCGCCGGCCTTCCCATAAAACGCGACGGAGGGGTTTCGAACGGAGCCCTCGCCGTTTTGGGGAGTCACCTCCTCGCTTCCTACGACAAGATCCACCTGTTCGACGAGGAACGGGATTTCTTCATCGAAGGAACGAGCCCCCTGCCTGTGGTGGAAACCCCTTTCGGGCCCCTGGGGCTCATGATCTGCTTTGACTGGCTCTTCCCGGAAGCCCTTCGATCCCTGGCCCTTTCGGGGGCGCTTGTGGTGGCACACCCATCCAACTGGGTCCTTCCTTTCGGGCCCCAGGGAATGATTCTCCGTTCGGTGGAAAACCGGGTCTTCACAGTGACGGCCAACAGGACCGGGCAGGAGGAACGCGGAGGAAGGCCTCCCCTGACCTTCATCGGACAAAGCCAGATCATCGGCCCCCGGGGCGACATCATCGCCCGGGCCTCCTCCAACGCTCCTGCCCTTTTGGTGGCAGAAATCGAACCGGAGGAAGCCCTGTCCAAAAAGGTCGCCTCAAGAAGCGATTTCTTCGAACAGAGAAGGCCGGGGCTCTATTCCCCCCTCTCGAGTTAGAAGGGGGGCTCCCAGGGAATGTACGGACTCGGCTCGGAGACGAATCGGCAGGTCGTCACGAAGCCGGTATGGCCGACGATGCGATGGGCCGGTCGGACGCTCTGCGGTCCGAACTCCCAGTCCCGCACGATCGACTCGACGGTTCGGATAAGATGGAATTGTCTCGTCTCCTGGAGTGCGAGAGAGAGCGTGTGGACCTGGAGAGGAGTCGGGACATAGGTCAGAAGAATCCCTCCCGGCCGAAGGACCTTTCGAACGTTGTCGATCGCCTTCCAGGGCTCGGGCAGATCCAGGATCACGCGATCATAGAGGCGATCATCGGAGCCAAAAAGGTCCGGATCATACATGTCGCCGATCCGGAGCTCATGATCCGGAGGCCCGGCAGGATCGAGAATAGCGATATTGCGCATCGCCTCTTCGGCATGTTCGGCCCTCCTCTCTATCGACAGGACGCATCCCCCGGGACGAACCATCCGAAGGAGGGAGACCGTCAGGGCCCCGCTTCCGATCCCGGACTCGAGGACCCGCTGGCCGGGACGGATATCGGCCCAGAGAAGGATAAGACCTTGATCCTTGGGGTAGATGATTTGGGTCCGTCTTTTGAGATTCGACAGGGATTCGGAGTGGGTAGGACGAAGCGGAAGGACCCACCCCCCCTTCTCCAGCACGAGAGGAACGCCCTCCTTCGCCACCTCCATCAGATAAGAGTGCGGAATGGGATTCCCTTCCACATGGGTTTTGGAGCCTGGGCGAAGGGCGGCGATGGAGACGACCCGTCCGTTGGGCATATAAAGGATAAGGGGTTCTCCAGGCAAGAAGGACATGGGCGGATCTTACTAGAGTCCGGGGAAAAGGGCAATCGAAGAATCCGGTCGCCCCGGCAGATCCAGTCTGGCCCCCAGGATTCATCCGATTCTCTTGACAAGTCAAGAATGCAATGATTTAATGGGCTTGCTACTCAAACAGTTCATTGCAGGACAGGAAGACTCGGGCAATGTCGGTCTCCAAGGCAGGTTAGTGGCCTCTCCCTCTGGAGAAATCTTATCCGGATTCTGTCCGGGACCGGCTTTTTTGCGTTCTTCCAACCCGCGATGGAAGCCAATTTAATTTGGTCAATTCTTACGGAGGGTCGGTCTTATGAAAACATGGAAACTGGCAGTCTTGGGCGTGGCCGCCATCGGATTTTCCGCGATGTCTGCCAATGCTGGAGAGCTCGACATTCTCAAACCCCGGGTCCCTGCCGACCAGATCGCGGCGGCCAAGGCCATGAAGCCTCCCTTTGCCGTGACCCAGGACATGATTGCCAAGGGCAAGGACGTCTTCAACGGTGCCGGAACCTGCTACACCTGCCATGGTGCGGCCGGAGACGGTAACGGCCCCGGTGCGGCCGGAATGGATCCCGCCCCCCGCAATTTCACTAACTCCAAGTTCGAGCAGGTCCGCACTGCCGGTGAAATGTACTGGGTTGTGGCCAACGGCTCCCCTCTTCAACCCGCCATGGTCGGATTCGTGACCGCAGGCCAGATCACCGAAAAGCAGGCCTGGGAAGCTGTGATCTATGAAAGAAGCCTCGGCTGCGGCGGCGACATGTCCTGCGTCGAAGGGTCGGCCGACTGGGTCTCCAAGCAGCCCGTCCACGAGGAAGCGGCCGGAAATCTGAAGCCCGAGTTCCTGAACACCGCGGCAAAGTAAGACCATTTTCCGAAACAACAGCCGGGAAGGGATCGATCCTTTCCCGGCATTTTAGAAGACGCCACTTGACAAAAAAAGAAATCTGAGGTCTAATCGGCAGAAAGATTCGGGAAAATGGGCATCCGTCTTTTTCCCCCAGTTGAACGCCTACTCCAAAGCGCCTGATTGTTGATTCCTGAATCACGGGTAGCTGGAACGGTCCATATCCCGGTCGCCCACTCCAAGTGATAACCCCATAGGCCAACCCAACCGGTTTCACCCCCCTGGACAAGAATTTGAAAAAAACTGACGGACACTGACAGAATCGATACCGCCGTGGCAACAGCGCCCGCGATCACCGGACTTCATCGGACCATAATCAACCCCGATGAGATCATCGTCCTTGTTGCCTCGACGCAATGCGGCTCGGATTCCGCAAAAATATGGGCCCCCTCGGAAAGAGTCCATAAAAAAATTGCGGCCTTTTCCATGCCGATGCAAGGACTGAAGACGAATTCGGGTCCGGAACAAGAGCGAAACGAAAACGGAGGACTTTCAAAAAGATGGAAGACAAAGAAAACTGCCTGAATCTGGCGGACCTGAAGGAAAAAAGCATCGCCGAACTCACGGATGTCGCCAAGGGCTACCACATCGAAGGAGCCGTCAATCTTCGAAAGCAGGACCTGATTTTCGCCATTCTTCAGGCCCAGTCGGAGAAGAACGGCGTGATCTACGGCGAAGGCGTGCTGGAAATCCTTCAGGACGGCTTTGGATTCCTCCGCTCTCCCCTCTACAACTACCTTCCGGGCCCCGACGACATTTATGTCTCTCCCTCGCAGATTCGCCGCTTCAATCTCCGGACAGGAGACACCATCTGGGGGCAGATCCGTCCTCCGAAAGAAGGGGAGCGATACTTTGCCATGCTCAAGGTGGAAAAGGTCAATTTCGAAGACTCCGAGGTCGGCCGGGAAAAGATTCTCTTCGACAACCTCACCCCCCTCTACCCCATGGAGCGGATCCGCCTCGAAAACAGTCCCGAAGACCTGTCGATGCGCGTCATCGATCTCCTCACCCCGATCGGAAAGGGGCAGCGGGGCCTGATCGTCGCCCCCCCGAGGACAGGAAAGACTGTTCTCCTCCAGGGGATAGCCAAGGCCATCGCCAGAAACCATCCGGAAATCTCCCTGATCGTCCTTCTCATCGACGAGCGGCCGGAAGAGGTCACCGACATGATCCGCCAGGTGAAGGGCGAGGTCGTAAGCTCCACCTTTGACGAGCCTCCGCAGCGGCATATCCAGGTGGCCGAGATGGTCCTGGAAAAAGCCAAGCGGCTCGCGGAATCCCAAAAGGACGTCGTCATCCTGCTCGACAGCATCACGCGCCTTGCCCGGGCCTTCAATATTGTGACCCCTCCTTCCGGGAAGGTCCTTTCCGGAGGCCTCGACTCCAACGCACTCCAGCGCCCCAAGAGGTTCTTCGGATCGGCGAGAAACATCGAGGAGGGGGGAAGCCTCACCATCATCGCCACCGCCCTCATCGACACCGGCAGCCGAATGGACGACGTCATCTTCGAGGAGTTCAAGGGAACCGGAAACATGGAGCTTCATCTCGACAGGAATCTCGCCGATCGCCGCATGTTTCCGGCGATCAACGCAACAACATCCGGAACACGCAAGGAAGAACTCTTGCTGGACAAGGATGACATCAATAAAATATGGATACTCCGAAAGGCGATGAACTCCAACAATGCCCAGGAGGACATGGAGTACCTTCTGAGCAACATGAAGGGAAGCCGCAGCAACAAGGACTTCCTCGAAAAAATGATGAAAGGGTGAGGGACGATTCCCTCCCCGCAATCGGGAGAGCGACATGAAAAAAGGAATTCATCCGGATTACGCCCCGGCGAGAGTCATCTGTGCCTGCGGGAGCACCTTCGAAACCCGAACCACCGTCGGAGATCTCCATCTCGACATCTGCAACCAGTGCCATCCTTTCTTTACCGGCACGCAGAAGATCATCGACACGGAAGGTCGCGTGGAACGATTCATGAAGAAGTACCGGAAAGAGGACGGGAAAAAGGCCTGACACCATGGCCACCATGGACGTCACTCCTGAAATTCTCGGGAAGATTCTTCCCCGGCTCCAGTCCATGCGGGATCGCTATGACGAACTGTCGGGCAAGATGGCAAGCCCCGAAATCGCCTCCCATCCGGACCAGTACAGAAAATTGGCCCAGGACCAGGCGGAGCTCTCCCAGGTCGTCGAACTCTTCGACCACTGGAAGAAACTCCGTAAGGAACAGGAAGATCTGGGAGAAATCCGGGGTGACCCCTCCATGGCCGATCTCGTCTCCGGAGAGGAGCGCCGGTTGCGGGAAGAACTGGCGACACTGGAAGGGCGTCTCGTCGACGCCATCCTCCCCAAGGACCAGAGGGACGACCGGAACCTCTTCATCGAGATCCGGGCGGGCGCAGGAGGAGAGGAAGCCGCTCTGTTCGCTGCGGAGCTGGGCCGCATGTACCTGAGATTTGTCGAGCGTATGGGGTACCGCGCCGAGGTCATGGAATCGACGGAGACAGACATTGGAGGCGCCAGGGAATTCATCCTCTATGTCCAGGGCAAGAACGCGTACAGCCGTCTCAAATATGAAAGCGGCGTCCACCGGGTCCAAAGAGTCCCAGTGACGGAGGCCGGAGGCAGAATCCACACCTCCACCGTCACGGTGGCCATTCTGGCAGAGGCCCTGGAGGTCGAAGTCGCCATCGACGCAAAGGATCTGAGAATCGATACCTTCTGTTCGTCCGGCGCCGGAGGACAAAGCGTCAACACGACCTACTCGGCGGTCCGTATCACCCACATTCCGACCGGAATCGTTGTCAGTTGCCAGGACGAACGCTCCCAGCTCAAAAACAGGGCCAAGGCCATGGCCGTCCTCCGCTCGCGAATCCATGAACAGGAAGTGACGCGTCAGAACCAGGAAATCGCCTCTCACCGGAAGAGTCTGGTCGGCTCGGGGGACCGGTCGGAGCGCATCCGGACCTACAACTTTCCCCAGAATCGGGTGACGGATCACCGGATAGGACTCACGCTCTACCAGCTTGACCGCGTCATGGAAGGGGAACTCGAACCGCTTGTGGACGCCCTTCGGGCCCACGACCGAGCCGAGGAAATCAAGAACATCGCCTGATGGAGCCCTCCCTCCACGATCCGGGGCCACTCCCGGTCCGCGTCTCCGATTGGATCCTCTGGGGCCAGGGCCGATTGGCCAACCTGGAAAATTCCTTCACGGAGTCCAGAGCCCTCATGGGAACGCTTCTCGGGTCCGCAACCGCTCCCTGGACCCGGGGACAGGAGCATCTGCCGGAGGCACAGTCGGCGATCTTTCGGGACTGGATCGAGCGCCGGGCGGCCCGGGAACCGTTTCACTATATCGTGGGCAGCGTGTCCTTTTTCGGCAGGATTTTTGGGGTCGGACCGGGAGTTCTTGTCCCACGTCCCGAAACAGAGCACCTTGTCGCCGCGGCGCTGGACCACCTGAACCGGCGACCGCAGGAAGGGCCTCCCCGGGTTCTCGACCTGGGAGCCGGATCGGGCGCCATCGTCCTGACACTCCTGCTTGAATGGCCGAGCGCCGTCGGAGTGGCGGTCGAACACGAACCGGAGGCCATTCGGATTCTTCTCGAGAACAGGACGCGATTCGGCCTCGAAGACCGCCTCGGGATTATTCGGGGAAGCTGGGGAAAAATGCTGTCGGAGGACCCCTCCTTCGACCTGATCCTCTCCAACCCGCCCTATATTCGGACCGACGTTCTGGCGACTCTCGATCCGGAGGTTCGGGACCACGAACCCGTCACGGCCCTCGATGGAGGTCCCGACGGCCTCTCCTGTTATCGCGAGATCCTGGCCTTTGCCCCCGGGCTCCTGAATGACGGAGGCCTCCTGGCCTTCGAGATCGGGGCCGACCAGGCGAAGGCCTTCCAGCCGGGAGGGGCGGCTCTGTCCGGTTTGACGCCGGCCTTCCCGGGTTCGTTCTCCGTCGAAACGGACGTTTCAGGCCGGGACCGGATCATCACCTGGAAGAAATGAGGAAAACTGCTTGGACGCATTCAGAATAGTTGGTGGCCATCCCCTGAGAGGAACGGTCAGGATTTCCGGATCCAAGAACGCGGCCCTCCCGATCCTGTTTTCCTCTCTGCTCGGCGGGGATTTCACCCTCGCGAACGTTCCCTGCCTTCGGGACATTCGGACAACGCTTTCGCTTCTCCGTCAACTCGGAATCCATACGGAAAGACTCGACCTTCCGGAAACCTCTCCTCTTCCCGGCAACCCACAGGTGGACTGGACCGGAATATTCTCGCTTTCGGACCGGGACACGCCGGATTACGAAGCTCCTTATGATCTCGTCCGGACGATGCGGGCTTCCGTCCTTTGCCTTGGCCCTCTTTTGGCACGAAAACGCCGGGCCAGAGTCTCCCTTCCCGGTGGTTGCCTGATCGGGGCCCGCCCCATCGACATGCATCTGCGGGCCTTCGAAAAGATGGGGGCGCGGATCACCATTCACCACGGTTATATCGACGCCGAAACCAACGGACTCGAGGGCGCCGAGATCGCCCTTCCCTATCCCACCGTCACCGGAACGGAAAACATCCTGATGGCCGCCGTTCTGGCCAAGGGAACGACGACGATCACAAATGCCGCCGAAGAGCCCGAGGTCACGGACCTGGCCCGTTTTTTATCGGCCAGGGGCGCAAAAATCGAAGGGGCGGGCACCTCGACCATCCGGATCGAGGGGGTCTCCGAGCTTAAAAAGGCCGACTACACCACCATGTTCGACCGGATCGAGGCCGGAACCTTTCTCGTGGCCGCCTCTCTCCTTGGTGAAAGGGTTCGTATCGACGGCATCGATCCCGCCCCGCTCCGCTCCATTCTTGATGTCCTGCTCGCCATGGGGGCGGAGCCCCGCATCGAGGGCTCTACCATCACGATGGGGGCGATCCCCCATCCTGTGGGAACCTCGGTACGGACCCTCCCCCATCCCGGGTTCCCGACGGACATGCAAGCCCAGATTCTTCCCCTGATGGCCATCGCCCACGGTTCCTCCTCGGTCATTGAAACGGTCTTCGAAAACCGCTTCACACATGTGATGGAGATGAACCGGATGGGCGCGGAGATCGAAATCCACGGCTCCCAGGCCATGGTCCGGGGAGAAAGCCGTCTGGAGGGAGCCACCGTGATGGCCTCCGACCTCCGGGCCTCTGCGGGCCTTGTTCTGGCAGGTCTCGTCGCCGAAGGGGAGACGGAGATCAAAAGGGTATACCATATCGACAGGGGCTACGAGGCGATCGAAAAAAAGCTGGAATCCCTCGGAGCCCGGATCAAGCGAATCCAGGAGGATCAGCCATAAAAGTCCCCTCTCTCGTTCTCGCCCTTCCCAAGGGAAAGATGTTCGACGATCTTCTCGTCCTTTTCGAAAAGGGCGGTTGGGGGTTCGCCGAGTACCGGAAAAATCCGCGGGCCCTGACGTGTCTTTCCGACGATGGATCCTTGCGCATTCTTCTCGTCCGCTCGAGCGACGTGATCGCCTATGTCGACAACGGGGGGGCCGATGCGGGAATCGTGGGACGTGACCAGATCGAGGAACAGAACCGGGAGATGATCGAGCCCCTTGACCTCAATGTCGGGTATTGCCGACTGGTTGTCGCCCGCCCCGAGGGCTCCTCCCTGGACGAATCCGGCAAACGGACGCTCCGGATCGCGACCAAATACCCCCGTCTCGCCGAAATGCATTTTCTGACCCGGGGCGTTCCCGTCTCGATCCTGAAACTCTATGGCTCTCTCGAACTGGCCCCCCGGACAGGGCTCGCCGACCAGATCGTCGATCTCGTCGCCACCGGCCGGACCCTCCGGGAGAACCGTCTGGAAATCGTCGAGGAGATCCTCCCTTCGACGGCCCGTCTGATCGTCAACCGCGCCTCCTGGTCGGTCCGGAACAAGGCGGTCATGGATCTGGTCGGCCGCCTGAAACCGCACATTCCCCGGCAGCCGGTCATCTCCGGATGACCAGGGCGGGGAGGGAAGGGATCCACCATTGAAGAACCTGATATCAAGGATCGCCACGCAGGGTGAGGGGAAGAGGGCCCTCTCGAAGGTCCTCGCCCGCGGACGGGACCAGGAGGCCGGGCAGGTCCGGTCCCGGGTCTCGGAAATCATTTCCTCGGTCCGCGAAAACGGCGACCGGGCCCTCCTCACCTGGGCCCGCTCTCTCGACGGGTTTCGAGGAGAAGCCCGCGACATCGAACTTGACCGATCCCTGGCCGAGAAGGCCTGGAAGGGACTCGACCGACCGGTCCGTGAGGCCCTTCTCTTTGCCCGGGACCGGGTGGCGGCCTACCACCGCCGCCTTCGGGAAGAGCTCCGGGACAGGGCCCCCTCAAGGGAAATGGCCGGCTTCCGCTGGACCCCCATCGATCGGGCGGCCGTCTATGTCCCGGGTGGAACGGCCCTCTACCCCTCCACCGTCCTGATGACAGTTCCAGTCGCCCGGGTGGCGGGCGTCCGGGAAGTCGTCGTGATCACCCCAGGAGGACCCGACGGAATCGCCCCGGTCGTCCTGGCCGCCTGTCATGTGGCGGACGTGGACCGGATCTACCAGGTCGGGGGCGTCCACGCGATCGCCGCACTCGCCTTTGGAACGGAGACCCTTCCCGCCGTCGACCAGATCGTGGGTCCCGGCAACCGCTATGTGGCCGAAGCGAAGCGCCAGCTTTTCGGGACCATCGCCATCGATATGATCGCCGGCCCCACCGAGGTCCTGATCGTGGCGGACGCGACCGCCAATCCGGCCTTCGTGGCCGCCGACCTTCTCGCGCAAGCCGAGCATGATCCACAGGCGTCGGCCGTCCTGCTGACCGATTCGGAGAGCCTCGCACAAAGGGTCGCCGGGGAGCTCGAACGCCAGATCGAGACCTTGCCCCGCAAAGAAATCGCCCGCCAGTCCCTGGCCTCCTTCGGAGCCATCCTCCTTTTGTCCTCACTGGACCTCGCCCCGGCTCTCGTCGATCTTCTGGCTCCGGAACACCTCGAGCTGGCGGTCGACAATCCCGGCGACCTCGCGGCCAGAGTCAGGAACGCCGGCGCCATTTTTCTCGGATCCGGCGTTCCCGAGGCGGCCGGAGACTATTGCTTTGGCCCGAGCCACGTCCTCCCGACCAACGGAACGGCCCGATTCTCCTCTCCCGTCTCGGTCGAGACCTTCATGAAGCGGACGAGCCTGATCGGAGGAAGCGCCTTCGACGAGAGAGATCGGATCCTCGAAGTATCGGAGATCCTGGCCCGGGCCGAGGGGCTCGAGGGCCACGCGCGATCGGCGGCTCTTCGCCGAACAGGAACAAGGCCATGACAGCCGACGACCCGACAGGCTGGATCCGCTCTGAGATCCGAAGTTCCACTGCCTACCCCGTCGAATCGGTCCCCGAGGGAACCCTCCGGCTCGACGCCATGGAAAGCCCCTTCGACCTTCCGGCGGATTTTCACCGGAGGCTGGGAGAGGAGATGGCCGGAATCCCCCTGAATCGCTATCCCGACGGATCCGCCTCCGAACTCAAGGAACTCCTCGGAAAGACCCTCTTCGGATTATCCCCGGACCACCTCTTTTTGGGGAACGGTTCGGACGAGATCCTCCAGAACCTTTTCCTGGCCACGCCCGGTCCCATCCTCCTCTCCGAACCCACCTTCTCGATGTACCGCATCATCGCCAGGATCGCGGGAAGGCCGGTCGCCACCGTGACCCAGTCCTCAGACCTGATCCTCGATACCCGGGAGCTGCTCGAGGCCGTCCGGGAGCACCGTCCCTCCCTGGTCGTCCTCTCGAGCCCGAACAATCCGACAGGCCGTGAAGTGAGCGAGGAGACGGTGGACCGCCTGTGCGGCGAGTTTCCCGGAGCCGTCCTGGTCGACGAGGCCTACTTCCCCTTTTCGGGACGGACGGTCCTCTCCCTCCGGAAGAGCCACTCCCGCCTCATGGTCCTCCGGACCCTTTCCAAGATGGGTCTCGCAGCCCTCCGGCTGGGCATCCTTGCCGCCGACCCCCGGATCGTGGCCGAACTCGACAAGGTCCGACTCCCCTACAACATGAATCTTCTGACCCAGAGGGCGGCCACCCTCGTCTGCCGGGAATTTCTTCCCGTCCTGGAAGGCCAGGTCAGATCCATCGTCGACCTCAGGGAAGACCTTCGCCGATCCCTCTCCTGCATTCCGGGGGTCGAACCGCTTCCTTCTTCCGCGAACTTCCTCCTGATCCGGATCGGAGGGAAAGATCCCGCCGAGGTCGCACGCGCCCTGGCGGAGCGCGGAATCCTCGTCCGGGACGTCAGCCGCCTCCACCCCCTCCTGGCCGGTTGCCTGCGGGTCACGATCGGCACCGCCCCGGAAAACGGGCGATTCACCGCGGCCCTCGCCCACATTCTGAAAGGAACCCCATGAGCGACACTCTTCCACGGGAGACGAATCCGCGCAAGGCCTCCCTCTCCCGCCACACGCGGGAGACGAAAATCGACGGAACCCTTCTTCTGGAAGGAACCGGAAAGGCCGAGATCGCGACCGGTATGCCTTTTTTCGATCATCTTCTCGACCAGCTGTGCCGCCATGGACTCCTCGACCTCTCCCTTCGGGCCGAAGGGGATCTGGAGGTGGACTGGCATCACACCGTCGAGGATACCGGTCTTCTTCTCG
>JAKAAM010000025.1 GCA_021802325.1 Nitrospirota bacterium | reverse complement strand
CCGTCAGCGTCCCCGTCTTGTCGCACAGGAGGTCTTCCATGACCGCCGCATCCGAAATGGCGGAGAGACGTGTCACAAGGACACCCTTTCGGGAAAGAACTTCAGCAGAGAGGGAATTGGCCAGGGTAAAAGTCGGGGGAAGAGCGACAGGAATTGCCGACACAAGAAGGATGAGGACAAACGGGATGAGACTGGCCGGAGATCTCCCCGCATGAAGGGCGAGAGGAAAGAGAAGGATGGCCAGGAGAAGGTCAAAGGCAAGAAGAGAGCGAACGATCTGGAGAACGACCTCCTCGAAATGGCTTCGGGTCGTGGCATCGTGCACGAGCTTGGCGGTCTTCCCAAACGCACACCGGGACCCCGTTCGGCTCACAAGACCGCTCCCCTCTCCCCTGCGAACGAGCGAGCCAGACCAGAGAACGTCTTTCGGACTCTTCTCTACAGGGAGGGCCTCCCCCGTCAGGGAGGACTGGTCGACCAAGAGATTGCCGGATAAAAGATCCATGTCGGCAGGGACAAAGTCCCCGGTCCTGATGTGGACAAGATCTCCCGGGACCAGACCTTCCGAATTTATTTCCTGCCAGATGCCGTCGCGCTGGACCCGAGCCCGGATCTCAAGGCGGCTCCTGAGGAGCGCCAGAGCCTCCTGCCCCTTCTGCTCCTTGACGAATGCCAGAAGAGCATTCAGGAAGAGCAAAACGATGATGATCCCCGCCTCAAGCCTTTTTCCAAGAGCATATTCCAGGACGAAAGCGGTTTCCAGCATCCAGGGGATCGGCCCCCAGAACTTGAGTAAAAGGAGACGGATTTGAGAGGGTTCGGACAGAGAGACGGCATTGGGACCCACGCTCCGAAGGAGCTCGGCCGCCTCTTCCGTGGTCAGTCCGGAGAACGTGTCTTCAGAGACAGGAAGGGACATTGTCGACTCTATGGGACCTGAGGCAGAGGGATCGGACTACTCATTGGCAATGATTGGCTCCCATGGGTTTCCTGCATCGATGGTCCGGGATTTTTCATCGAGGATCTCAGGCTCGATCATCACGGTCCTCATTCTGAGAAGAAAGTCGAGAAACTGTTCCTGCTCCTTCTCGGAAAAGACATCGAAGATGCGTGAGACCCGATCCTTAAAGGCCGAACAGTTTTCGGAACAAAACTCATCCTCCGCCTTCGGGGTCGGCTCGACAATGCTGGCCCGACGGTCTGTGGGAGAGTGGTCCCGCAGACTGCGCATCATCATCGGCCCGCATTCGTAGAGAATGCCCATCAGGTGGGTCGCTTCGGGGTAAATCCGGATCGCTCCATAGAGCCTCCTCCCATCGGACAAAAGCAGGTCCCACATCCAGAAAAGAGTGAGCAGCCAGAAGCGTAGAGGGGTGTCTACCTCTTTCATTATAGGGATCTGCCTGCTGCCTTCAGAACTCGGGGGCTCTTTCTTTCATGCCCCCATCATACTAGAAAATTCGAACATGGACAGCTCATATGTAATGAGATTAACGTTTCCATTCGTTACGCTATTAAAAGGGAACCCAATGCGCTTTTTTTCTTCCACCCAAGGAGATCGCAGGAATGAATCTCCGAACCCACGAGCCATCTGGAAGAACAGCCTCACACGCCTTTGTAAGCGATTAAAGGCGGTTTTTCCTTGTCGCCCTTTCGGATTACGATCGAAAAGTCATTCAAAAATTCGCCCGGAGGGAGTCATTCCCCGAGAGTGGTGCGCTTCGTCCATTTGAGTGTGGGCCGTTCAAAGCGCCAAATTCAAAAGATCATTCCTCCCTCAAATACGCGCATACTCTCTCCTTCGCATCAGCTCATCGAGCCGACAAGGCAGAAAACATTTCCGCAAGCTCTCTGCCCAATGTCCATCAAACATTTTTCGCCGGTATTTTGGAACCCCTGTTTTGCCGCATTTACAATCCCGCCTCGTATGGCATAAGCTTTCCTCGTTTCCCATTATGCCTCCTTTCGCAACTCCGAGCGGTTCAAGTCAGGAGGCTTTTGTTTCTTTCCGGAATGTTCAAACTTCTTGAGACCCTCGCTTGACGTGGGTTTTCTTTACCCAAGAAAAATCGAATTGCCCTCGGAACGAGGGCTTACCAGAGGATTCATCATGTCCGATTCCTGCAGCCTCTGCGATCGCATCCGGTCGTCACCCGATTCCATGACCCTTTGGAAGACATCTCACGCCCTTCTCTACCACATGTCTGGCATCGACCTGCCGGGATATCTGGTCGTCGCCCCGACTCGCCATGTGGAACATGCAGGCGAGCTTCATGACTCCGAGTTAGGGGATCTGGCCCGACTACAGTCCCACGCGACGAGGGAAATCCTCAAAATTCCCGGAGTTCGGAAGATTTACACCTTGAGCTTTGGAGAGGTTCTCCCCCACCTGCACATCCATCTCTTTCCGCGAACGGATTTCATGATCGAGGATCGCGAAGTCTTCACCGATGGACTTCCGGACGGAACAAGGATCTTCCAGCGATGGAGGGAGCGGCTGGCCGTCAGCTCCCCGTCAAAATCCGTTGAGGAGCTGATCATACGGATGAAGACGGCATCAGGGACCTCAAGCGAGCTCTCAGACAGCGGGCAGGAACGCTCCGACGAAAGGAGATAGCCGTCAGCCCTCTCCCGGAAGGATGGGCGAAGAGTGCCCAGGAAAGCAGAAGAAGCCCCCTGCCAAGTGAAAAACAAACCGAACGATTTTTTTGGAAGACCTCATCTTGGCAGACAGGAAACGTCGAAGAGCGACGCAATGACCAGCAAATAACCTATTACTATTAACAAAAAAACCATAATCGTGATATTGCCATTTCTCCATGCAGGGCTATAATGAAGATGCAAGCCAGTTTCAGCTTCGAGAGGAAAAGTTTTCTTTCCTCTTCGAAGGTGACTGCCTGGCAGAGCCGGAATCTTTCGGACCGAGAGGGTGAAAGGCCCCTGACCCATTCCAGAAAGGAGAGCGCACCTTTTCCCCTTCAAAGAAAGAGGAGACGGGAAGCGCAACAACGATGAAAAAGCTCACCATTTCACTGGGAATTCTTTCCATTCTCGCTCTCTCCTCCACCTCTTATGCCACCAGCGTCAAGGATCTGATCAATGCCAATGGCTGTTTCGCCTGCCACTCCGTCGACACTAAAATGGTCGGTCCCTCCTTCAAGATGGTGGCCGACAAGTACCGGGGACAGAAAGGTGCCGACGAAATGCTGGCGAAAAAGATCATCGCCGGCGGAAACGGACACTGGAATGATGTCACCGGAGGCGTGATGATGCCACCGCACCCTGGAATGTCCATGGACCAGGCCGAAGCGGTTGCCAAGTGGGTCCTTGCCACGAAGTAAATCATGGTTTCCCATCAGACGGGGGGCAGGAGATGACCTTTCAGGAGGTCGTTCCTGCTTCTCTTGTCTTCGCACTGTCCCTCCACTAGAATCAAATCGACCACACCGATCGTTCTTATTCCTGAAAAATTCACATTATCCTTGGAAGGAGCGTCTCATGATAAAAAAGGCTCTCATTCTCCCTCTTTTTTCTGCTCTCCTCATATCCGCCACACCTGTCATCTCTCATGCCGACAATCTCCCCCCGCTCACGGGGGCAAAAACTGCAAAGATGTTCAACGACTTTCGCTCCCAGGCCGGAAAGGACTTTCTCCTCCCCCAAGTCTTCAAGAACCATCCGGGAGTGACCTTTATCCTCTCTCATGCCAAGGAGCTCGGCCTGACGGGAACACAGATCAAGCACCTTAAGGTCATTCGTCGCCATATGCTGGCCCGCTCGCTTGCGCAGTTCAAGAAGATCAATGCCCAGCGCGCCGCCTATCTCGCCATGGCTGAAAAAAGCCAGGCAGACCCCAAGAAGCTCCACAAGGATCTTCACAACATTGCCTGGCTCATGGCTCAGGCAACCGCGGATCATCTGACAGGCCATCTCAATGCCGCCAAGGTTCTTACGGCAGCCCAGCTCAAAAAGCTTTCCTCACTCAAATAGCCCACCCCTGCAGGACGGGACATCCCCGTCCTGCACTCTTCCTTTCCCGATCCAGCCCCCTCTTCATGGAGGATCTGACCGGGCCACGCGTTCGTCTCCCCTCATGATCAACCCCCTTAAGTCATTGTTTTCTCGTGATAGGAACGGCTGCTTCACTCCATTTTCCCTGAAGGATCACCCCCGTTCTCCCCCCGGCCCCAAATTCTTCTTGACTTTCCGGACTGCACGAAGGATAATCAACGTTGATATACGTCGGGCATCGTGGATTGTGTATCGCTGCGCAAGAATGCGCCGAATTCGCCGGATTCAAGGTTTTGACCCTGCCAGATGGACTCGTGTCCGACCGCTTGTTCAACCCCCGCTGATCATTCCCGGCACTCTGTTGGAGAAAACAGTTCCTTCGGCGTCCGACCCCCCCGTTTTTTTGTTTCGGGCGGAGGCGCCGCGGTGCCGGGAACGCTCCACCATGGAGCATGAATTCCTCCCCGGGATCCCCGCCGTCACACTCACGTTCGTTTATTCTGCTAGGAGCAACAATGTCATTTGAGACCCTTGGCCTCAATCCGGATCTTCTGCGCGCTCTGTCCGACCTCAAACACGAATCCCCCACCCCCATCCAGAGACAGACCATTCCTCCGATCATCGAGGGACGGGATGTACTCGGAGTGGCCC
This sequence comes from Nitrospirota bacterium, assembly GCA_021802325.1. The sequence goes on along the minus strand of JAKAAM010000025.1, from coordinate 8,167 downwards.
AGACCGGTTCCGGCAAGACCGGAGGATTTCTTCTTCCCTCCCTCCACCGGAACAAGCGCGCCCAGGGAAACCGTACACGCCACCAGATCCTCGTCCTCTCCCCGACCCGGGAGCTGGCAGGGCAGATCGAGCGCTCCGCTCGGGAATACGGAAAATATCTCCGGAGCCGCACCGTTCTTCTCGTCGGAGGAACGGACATGCGACGCCAGATCGATTTTCTTCGCAGACCCTGGGATCTGGTGATTGCCACCCCCGGACGCCTCATTGACCACATGCAGCGGGGGACCATCAACCTCTCCCATGTCCACACGGTTGTTCTCGATGAGGCCGACCGGATGCTCGACATGGGATTCCTTCCCGATGTGGAGACAATCCTCAAGGCCCTTCATCCCGAGCGTCAGACACTCCTGTTTACGGCGACCCTTCCTGCCCGCATCCAGATGCTGACAAAAACCTACCAGAAGGATCCCGTCCTGATCCGTCTTGAGACGGCCAGCGCCCCGCCGGTCTCCATTGACCAGGAGGTTGTGACCATCAGCCACGGAGCCCAGAAGTGGGGACTGCTCAAAACGATCCTCACCGAACCTCAGACGACCGAAGGTCAGACACTCATCTTCACGCGAACAAAAAGAGGGGCGGAAGATCTGGCGAACCAGCTTCTCGCAGAAGGCTTCCCGAGCGATGCCCTTCACGGAGACAAGAGTCAGTCTCAGAGGAACCGGGTTCTTTCCAAGTTCCGCGCCGGCCAGACCCGGATTCTTGTGGCCACCGATGTGGCGGCCCGGGGACTCGACATTGATACCGTCACCTGCGTGGTCAACTATGACCTTCCCCAGTCCCCCGAAGACTACGTTCACCGGATCGGGCGCACCGGTCGCGCCGGACGCTCAGGACGGGCCATTTCTTTCTGCCATCCTGCCGACCGCAATCTCTTGAGGGATATCGAACGCCTCCTGGGATCCTCCGTTCCTGTCTCACCGCTGTCGCCTCCTCCTCAGCCGAAAGGCGATCGCCCCTTCCGCTCATCCGGGCCCCGCTCCAGCGGTGGACCCCGCCCGGGAGGCTTCCGGGGAGAGCGCACATTCCGCTCAGACGCTCCGGGAGAGGGACGTGGGGGATTTCGTCAGGGTGGACGAACCGATCGCCCTGCCGGCGGATCCGGTCGCAGTGAATGGCGGCGAGACAAGCCCGTTGGGAATGGTCCTCGTCATACCTCCTCCGTACACCGTTCTTCGAATGCGGATCGCCCGTCACGGACGAGCCCGGTTCCAAGCGAAGCATAGGAGCCTCATTCCATGGGACACCCTCTTCTCATCGGGATTACCACAGACTACGAGCCCTCCGAATCCAATCGGGGGGCTCGTTTTTTTTTGAAGGAATCCTACGTCACCTATTTTTCAACTCCCCACTCCATGGTTCTGCTCCTTCCCTTTTCAGGGGCTGCCAATCCGGAAGAACTGGATTTTCTTGACGGCTTTGTCCTCTCCGGTTCCGGGCCCGACATCCCGCCCTCCTACTATGGAGAGGATCAGAGAGTCTTTCCCGGAGAATGGATGGATCCCCGGCGCGTCAATCTCGAACTGTCGATCCTGTCCAGGGCGGAGGAGGCCGGAGTCCCCCTCTTTGGCATCTGCGGAGGCTTTCAGACCATGAACGTCGCCCGCGGAGGAAGCCTCGTTCAGGATCTTCCGACGGAGCGTCCCGGGCCCGTCATCCATCAGGAATCAACGCACAGAACGGTTTTCTCCGGATTCTTGAAAGACCTTTCCGGAACGGGGGAGGCGACGGTCAACAGCTTTCATCATCAGGGAGTCAAGCGGGTGGGAACGGGGCTGGAGGTGATTGGAACCAGCCCGGAGGACAATCTGGTGGAGGCCTTTCGTGACCCGAGCCATCCTTTTTTGTTGGGGGTGCAATGGCACCCGGAACGCATGCCGCCAGAGGACCCGGTCAGCCGCATCCTTCGTGACAGTTTTTTTGACGCCTGCCGAAATTACCGAGAAAAAAAGAGATCCAGGTAAAGGAGCGGCTCACTCCTTCTTTTTCTTCTTCGATCTTTCGGGAGATTTTTCCTGGAAGCGCCGCCACCGCGCAATCATGGCGGGAGAAATCCGCCGGACTGTCTCCGGGTCAAAGAGTTTTTGCTCCCTCACCCTCCCTTCCCGAAGGGTTTCGATTCTGAGAAGAACAGGGATCCTCCCCTCCTCGACCCAGGCAGAAAACTCCGACGGCTTGATGCAAAGCTCGCGTCGGACCCGTCGCTCATTCCACAGGGAGCGCACCCACAGCCGAAAGCTTTTTTCTCGGCGCTTTTCCATCGCTTCCTGAGAACGAACCCGCCTCATCTCCGCCCGGAACTGGCGGCGGCCTTCCCGAATCTCTTCCGTCAATTGGGGCCGAAAAAAGGGCTTTCCCTGATGGGCAAAGGCCCGCTCCGCTCCACGGAGAAGCTGCCTCTCCAGAGGAGCCCCCCCTTCCTTCCAGGGGAGGGGAGGAGGGGGGAGATCGGACCAGGCTAGGGCAAAGTGAATGATCGGAGAGGTCAGGAGGCGAGAAAAGCGCAGCATGGGAGGAGCCTCCTCTTCGATGGCGGCAACCAGGATCCTGGCCATCGCCGAATGGATCCTCCCCCGAACTTCAATCAGATCCTGATCAAAGACCTCCCCGCCAATCCCTGAAAACAGCTCTTCCCGGATTTCCGGATCAAGGGACTCAAGCCCAAATCCGAAGCTCTCCAGGGCCCTGGCACAAACGGCCTCCTTCAACCCCGTATAGACTCTTTCAAAAAAAATCTCCTCCGAAGGAGCCTCCGCTCGCCATTCCCCAATCTCGACTGGATCCGGGACCGGAAGTCCCCTCTCCTCAAAGAGAGCCCCAATCCGCTCCTCCGGCGAAAAGTTTTCCCGTGTTCCTTCCGCAATCATCGGCCCCCCCTCCAGTGGCTCCACCAACGGCTCACCCTCTCCAGGGCAGGTGCCAGACGTCCGGGTTCCCCCCGAAGAATTTCTTCGAGTCTATCGGCCACGGCCAGGGCCTGGCTTTGGCTTTTGAGGACCAGCAGGCCATCGCAACCAGCATCAATTGATGCCAGAGCGGCCTCGACCACGCCGCCTCTTGCCACGGCGGCCATCAGCAGATCATCGGAGAGAACAAGCCCCCCGTAATTCAACTTCTCCCTCAGAATCCCGGTAACGACAGCTCGGGAGAGTGTGGCCGGAACGGCCTTGTCTATGGAGGGATAAACGACGTGCGCGGTCATCATGAGAGGGATCTCGCGTTCGATTGCCATCCTGAAGGGAACAAGCTCCCTCGCCTCGAGGAGGGAAAGGGGGGCATCCACAACCGGAAGAGCCACATGAGAATCGAGGCTCGTATCGCCATGGCCGGGAAAATGCTTTCCGCAGGGAAGGATCCCGGCCCTAAGAAGTCCGCGGGCAAAGGCCAGGGCCTTCACTCCGGCCTCTTCCGGATCGGAAGAGAAGGCACGGTCTCCGATGATGGGATTTTGTGGATTGGAATCCACATCGAGGACGGGGGCAAAGTCGACATCAAAGCCCAGGCGATGAAGGGCCTCACCCAGAGAAAATCCGGCTTCCTCGATCTCCCGCTCCGGCTGTGCTCCGAGGATTTTCATGGCAGGAAGGGCAGGGACGCCATCGGAGAGACGAGCCACCCTTCCACCTTCCTGGTCGACAGCCAAAAGGCGCGGTGATCCCGGAACAGACCGGATCTCCTCGATCAGGGACTTCACCTGGGCAGCATTTCTGACATTTTCCCGAAAGATCACCACTCCGAGAGGATCGACGCGCTCAAGAAACTCCCGATCGGCAGCGGTCAGGTCCGGTCCGGGAAGACTGACCCACAAAAGGCGTCCCACGTCAGACATTGTCAGCGCCCTCCCTCTTCCTGAAGGGCCAACAGAGACACCAGCCGGCGAAAGGCGATGGCTCGATGCGAGATCCGGTTCTTTTCCTCCGGGGCCATGAGTCCGAAGCTCACATGATATCCGTCGGGGATGAAAAGCGGATCGTATCCAAAACCTCCGTCACCCATCGGACCCCGGGCAATTTTTCCGAAGACGTAGCCGGCGGTCGCGGCAACAAGGCGTCCGCTCCCACTTTGAACAGCGACCAAGACGCAGGCAAAAAATGCCCCCCTCTCCTCGGGAGGAAGCCCCTTCATTTTTCTCTGGAGTTTTTCCCGATTTTCAAGATCGGTGGCATTCTCTCCGGCATATCGGGCTGAAAGGACTCCGGGCTCACCCCCCAGTGCCGGGACGATGAGCCCCGAGTCATCGGCAAAGACAATCTGGCCTGCCGGCCCGGGAAAGGCCTGAGCGGCATTCCGGGCTTTAATGAAGGCATTGGAAAAAAAGGTGGCCCCGGTTTCCGGCACGGGGGGTGCCGGGGAGGGATGAATCGAGAGAGATGCAGGGGCAAGGCGTTCGAACTCGGAGACCTTGTGAGGGTTCCCGGTTCCGAGATAGAGAACCTTCGGCGATGACTCAGCCACCGGTTCCCTCAGAGCCGGAAGACCTTCCGGGACGAACGGCAGGACGCCACGCTCCTCCTGGCAGCTCAACCTCGTGAACTGGGGCATCCACGAGAAATCCCGCGGCCTTGGCATGGCCTCCCCCACCATAGGCGCTGGCAACCTTGGAGAGGTCCGGCCCTCCCTCGGAGGCCCGGAGGCTGTATGAGATCCGACCGTCCTTCCGAACTGACCAGATCGCCACAAAGGGCGCCTCGGGCTTCAGCGCTCCCCCGATCTCACTGGTGAGGAGAGGGGAATTGACAAAAAAAGCTCTCTCTCCGGTACTGAATCTCCCCCAGACTCCCGTTTCGCGAATGGCCGTGCCAATCAGCTGCGACTGATACCGGAGAATTGAATGACCTTCCATGGCCAAAGGATTGTCCTCCGAAACCCGTCCGTACCCCAGTGTCTGATACATCCCCTCCCACACTTCAAAATCGAAGGGATAGGAAGCCATCGCGGTGGTAATATCGAGGGAAAGCGGCAGCGCCCATCGCCACAGGTCCCGATCCTCCACATAACGGATCAGGTTGGGAACGGGCTCTCCCGGAAAGAAGGTTTGCCAGGCGATCATCGCTCCGGAACGGTTCATGTCGAAAACAACTTCCGGGTCCGAAGGATAAAGGGGAAGAATTTTTTCCATGGCACTCTTATGGTGATCCAAGAGAGTGACATGAGGGTTGTTTTTTCTCAGCTGGGCAAAATAGTCCGGATCGAAGGAGAGATCAAGGATGTAGACATCCTGTCCCTTCGGCATCTCCGGAAGGGCGTCTCCATAATTGTAGGCCACAAAGGAAAGGGGAGCCTTTCCGCCAAATTTTTTCCAGGCAGCCCAGGCCGCACCAAAGCCATCGGAACAGTTCCTGTGGTAGAAGACTGTCACCGGACGCACACCTTCGTAAACCGGCTGAGTCGGTGCCGAGACGTTCGACGATCCCATCATATTCCTCCTGACCGCATCCAGAAGCCTTTCCTGTCATCCCCGGAGCGGCTCCGGAGGTCGGCAGGGACTTCTAGGACTGTCGTTGGGGAGAACGTTCGAGAAGGCTCCCGAGACGTTCCCACTCGGCGGTCTTTTCCGTCAATTTTTTTCGGGCAACAACAAGTTTCGATGCTGCGCGTTTTCCTTCGGCCCCTTCCTTTCTTGAGGCCTCCTCAAGCTGCTCGACCTGAGACTCGAGTTCGAGCACCTCTTTCTCGATCCAGGCAATCCTCCGTTCCACTCCCTCAATCTCCCCCGCGTCGGCCTCTTTCTTGGGACTTTCAGGAGAAGAGGAAGAGGACGGAGCAGACGGCTGAGCAAGGGGAGGAGCCTTAAGGATCGCATCCCGTTTGGCCCGGTAGGTCTCGAAACGATGGTTCATGAAAAGACGGATGGCTCCCGGAACGACTTCGATGATATCGCTGGCAATGCGTTCGATCACATAACGGTCGTGGGTGATAAAGACGAGGGTCCCTCGGTAGGCATCAAGCGCCTCAACCAGGGCCTCTCTCGACGGAAGATCGAGGTGGTTTGTCGGTTCATCGAGAAGCAGGAGGTTCGCAGGAGAGAGAAGCATCCGGGCCAGAGCGAGACGGCTCTTCTCCCCGCCGGAAAGAACCGAGACTTTTTTGAAAACCTCGTCGTTCTTGAAGAGGAAGGCCCCTAAAAGCCCGCGGATACGTGTCTGGGTTTCCGAATCCGGAGCAACGGATTCCATGGACTGCAACACCGTGTGGTTCGGGTCCAGAATTTCCAGTTGATGCTGTGAATAGTATGCCGTGGTGACATTGGTCCCCGTGCCATAGGTACCGGAGTCCGGAGCCACTGCACCCGCCATAATCTTGAGAAGAGTCGACTTCCCAGCCCCGTTTGGGCCGACAAGGGCGACCTTCATCCCCCGGCGAAGGGTCCAGTCGAAGGGGTGCACAATCATGCGCCCGTCATAAGACTTCTCTATTCCGGAGAAAGTCGCCACAACATCACCGGAGCGTACCGGAGCGGGGAAGGTGAAACGAACCGTCTTTTGAACCGACTCCCGCTCGAGCCGCTCTATTTTCTCAAGGGCCTTGATGCGGCTCTGAACTTGGGTGGCCTTCGTGGCCTTGGAGCGGAACCGATCGATAAAGTCCTGGGTCTTGGCAATCTCCTCTTCCTGGCGAGCGATCGCTGACTCGAGAGCCAGGGCCCGACGCTCCTTTTCCGCCAGGTAGGCATCGTAATTTCCTGTATAGACGATGGCCTTTCCTCCGGCCAGCTCGATCACCCCTCCCACAACCCCATTCATGAAACTTCTGTCGTGAGAGATCAGGAGAACGGCTCCCGGAAAGTCCTGAAGAAAAGATTCGAGCCACTCGATGGAAGGAATGTCGAGGTGGTTCGTGGGTTCATCGAGGAGGAGAAGGTCAGGATTTGTCACAAGGGTGCGCGCCAGAGCCACCCGCATCCGCCATCCCCCGGAGAGATCGGAGACCTTCGCATCCATCCGAGGCTGATCGAACCCAAGCCCCGCCAAAACCTTTCGGGCTGTCGTTTCCTGCTCAAAGCCTCCAAGAAGCCCAAAGCGGCTTTGCACCTCGCCGTAGCGATCGAGGACCTTCGTCTCTCCTGCCGCCAGGCGCTTTTCCAGACTCCGCATCTCTTCTTCGAGGCGCATGAGCTCTTCGTCTCCGCTCATCACGCATCCGACAGCGGTCATCTCTCCTTCGATCGAAACCTCCTGAGGGAGATAGCCCACCCGGTATCCCACCGGCATGCTGACCGTTCCATCGTCAGGTTCGCTCACTCCTGCCAGGATCTTCATGAGGGTGGACTTGCCAGCTCCATTCGGGCCGACCAGAGCCATCCGTTCCCTCAACGATATCCGTAGCGAAAGATCCGAAAAAAGTGTCTTTGTTGGATAGTGTTTCGAAAGTCCGGAGAGTGTAATCATGAGACAGAGGGGCAGGACATGCCGCCAATGACAAAAGGCAGGATCTGCAATTTTTTCACCAGGGGAAGGATTGGACTCACACGCACCAGGATAAATGGAAGCTGAAGTCTTTTAATGAGATCTTTAGGGAGAAGCAGCATTGACAGGCTCATTCTTTCCGTTCGTTTGTCCGCGGTTTTGACGAAGGCGACTTTCCGAGGAGCCGGGACAGAAGCCTTCCTGTCCATTTTCGAGGGGGGAAAGACGCAGATATCCGCGGAGGGGACCGTGACCATTTTCTCTTGCTTTCATGATAACGAACTTTAGGGATGGGGACAAGCTCTCATTTTTCCTTCTCGGGAAGGGATGGCCAAAGAGGTCTATTTTTCAGGGAATCCTCGGGATCTTCATACGAAGGAGAAATGACGGCCTCTACCCCTTCCCCCCAGGGGTTGTGGACATCCCGGGAGTCTCCCTTCTGATTTTCGTCCAAAACAGCAGCAGGAGGCCTCCTACCCGGCTCTAGGCTGTAACGGGGAATTCGGGGGTCGATCTCGCTCGCCCAACGATCGATCCCGCCTTCGAGGTTTGCCACATCCTGGTAGCCATTCTCCAAGAGAAGATAACAGGCCAGAAGGGATCGGATCCCGGTATGGCAGTAAACAATGACGGGACGGTCCCGCGGTATCTGATCGAGGCTTTCGGGAAGACGGGAGAGGGGAATATGAAGGGAGGCAGGAAAG
>JAKAAM010000024.1 GCA_021802325.1 Nitrospirota bacterium | reverse complement strand
CCTTCCGTAAAAGAGTCGATACTTGAATCCATGATTCCGTTCCGAATCCGGATGATCGAGTCTCCAGATGACGATTTCAACAATCGCTCCACTCGAAAGGACTTTTCGATCTCGATAAAGAAGATGCGCATCACTCATGTTGGTAATTATACCAACAGATTTCAGCAATGCAACTTGTGTTATGAAGGCTTCGAGGGAAGACGACAGGAAGATTCAGGACTTGGCGATGCTTCCGGCAAGATCGGATCTCATCGCAAACAGCTCAAGTAGCCGCCGTCGCTCATCAGAAATTCGCAGGGGATGGCGAGTCTTTTCAATAAGAGACGACAATTTGGTGTTCTGCTGGCGAATTTGGCGGGGGTTGTGTGACGAAAGTCAGTGGGAGGCGACCTAGGCCTCTAGGGCGGCCAAGCGTTCCCGGATCTCAAGCGCCGTGGTCAGCTTGTCGTCCAAACGGTGGATCTCCGCCTTGAGCTCGCTGCGAACGGAATCGATCTTGTCGTTTAGTCGCCTGATTTCCGACTGGAGAGAGCTGACATCGACCTTAACGCCGGCCAGTTCGTTTTCAAGACGGCTGAATCCCGGGGCGATGGTTTCCTGGAGGATTTTCTGGATTGTTTCTATCGATGAGGCCATGGCGTCTCCTTTTGAGCTAGAAGTGGAGAGCGAAGAGCTTTCCAAGAATCAGGAGGCAGAGGCCCAGCCGGACCCGAGGCGGGACGCGATGAAGCCCTTTTGGCGTGTCGTAACCCCGAAGGCTTGGAGCGATCGGAGTTCAGCTACGGATTTCGACCGGGCCGGATCGCACAAGACGCCGTGCGGAAAGCGCAGCGTTACGTGCAGGAAGGCTTCCAGATTGTGGTCGATGTCGACCTCGAGAAGTTTTTCGACAGGGTGATGGCAAGATAAAATCGGTCGTCGAATTACGTGATTTCCATCACTTTTCTCTTCCTTCCTCGTTTCACGTTCAGAGAGATCTTCAGAATCTTGAGGTTAGCCTTTCGATAACGAAGAGGCGAATCTGATTTTGAGAACAAATAGAATCTTCCTCCATGTTATGATAGTGTGTGACGGGCATATTCTTAGGGTGAGGTCCGGAAATACTCAATGGCATTTTTCCTTCGCCACTGATCAGAAGGAGTTTTTATGAAAAGAAACATTGTGTATTCCATCGCAACCATAGCCTTTCTGGCCTTTAATGCTGGGACTGCAGAGAGGGTCATGGCCCAACCCTTGGTCCCGCTTCCCCCCTCCCCTCCCGTCCCTCTTTCCAACCTTCAGACTCCGGCCAAGGTCGCACTGGGGAAAAAGCTCTTTTTTGATCCTAAACTCTCCGTCAACGGATCCATCAGTTGCGCTTTTTGTCATATGCCCAAGGCAGGATACGCGGATCCCCGTCCCGTTTCGATCGGGGTGGGAGGAAAACGCGGAGGAAGAAACGCTCCTTCAGCCCTCAATGCCGCCTACCTTGACCGTGAGTTCTGGGATGGTCGGGCAGGAAGCCTCGAAGAACAGGCCATTGGACCGCTCACAAATCCCGTCGAAATGGAAAACCCCACCAACCAGAGTGTCGTCGACCGACTCCGGAAGATCCCTTTTTACCGGAAATCCTTTCGGGAGGTCTTTGGGGGGGATGTCTCGATTGATCGAATCGGGGAAGCCATTGCGGCCTATGAGCGGACCCTCCTTACGCCCAACACCCCCTACGACCGATATCTGATGGGAGACAAGAAAGCCCTTTCTCCCAGTGCAAAAAAAGGCTTTCTTCTCTTCAAGGGAAAGGCCCGCTGCGTTCTCTGTCATTCGGGGGCGCTCCTTTCCGATCAGGCCTACCACAACCTGGGGGTCCCCCAGACAGGGACACTGTCAAAGGATGTGGGTCGCTATGCGATCTCGCATGACCCGAACGACATGGGGAAGTTCAGAACGGCACCATTAAGGAATGTCGCGCTCACCTCTCCCTATATGCACGACGGGGTCTTCAGGACTCTCAGGAAAGTCGTGGATTTTTATGATCAAGGGGGCGGGAAATCCCCCTACAAGACGAAGGATCCGCTCATACAGCCCCTTCATCTGACAAAACAGGAAAAGACTGAGCTTGTGGACTTTCTCCTGGCACTGAGCGGCGAAACCCCCGCTGAAAAAAATCAGCCCTGACCTTTTGAAAATTAACTGAGGTAAGAGATATCGGAATTCTAGAGTCCATTAGCCCCCTAAGGCTTTACCAATATTTTCGGGATCTGATTCAAATCATTCTGACGAGTGTCCATGACCTGATACGACTGACGCTTTCCAGAAGGATCTCCCTCCATCTCTATCTCCATGCCATCGTGACCGCAGGGCTGAGTGCCCTGCCGATCATCACAGTGGTGGCGCTGCTTGTCGGGGCCGGAGTGGTGGCAGAGACGGGAATCGAGCTCCCCAAGCTGGGCATCCAGAATCTTGTAGGAACGATCGTCCTTCATGTGATTTTCGGGATTGTGGGTCCCTTTGCCACCGCCCTTATCGTCATCGCCCGCTCGACGTCGGGGCTCGCCGTGGAAATCGGCAACATGAGGGTCTCCGGAGAGCTCGACACCATTGAAATGCTGGGGGTCAATCTCTCCTATCTCATCATCACCCCCAACATCATCGGAATCATTGTCTCGACGATCGCCCTGACCTTCTATTTCGGGATCATTGCCATGGCCGGAGGATTTGCCATGGCACTCATGGGGCTCTCCATGCCGGTGGCAACGCTTGTCCGGATGATCGAAATGAATATTCGGCTTTCCGATCTTCTTCTTCCCCTTCTCGAGGGACTCTTTTACGGATTGATCATCTCTTCCGTGAGCGTCTATCATGGGCTCCGGGTCAAGCGATCGGCCCGGGAGGTTCCCAAGGAGACACGGCTGGCGCTGGTGAGCGCCCTGGCGCTATCGACCGTCGCCCTGAGTCTCTATCTGATTTTCTCCTCTCTCGCCTAGAGGAACACAAATGGGACGAAGGCACAGCGTTAAAATGCAGGATACGGCATGGAGACATTGATCGAATTTGAAGAGGCCGCCATCGGATATGACGAGGAGCTCCCTCTCATCTCCCCGCTGACCCTTTCGATCAATAAGGGCGAACATTGCCTGATCATGGGAGAGAGCGGAGTCGGAAAGTCGGCCCTTGTCAAAACGATCCTGGGAATTCTTTGTGTGTGGGAAGGTCAATTTCAACTCTTTGAACGCGAAATGACGGATCCTCCCGCCGTGCTTCTTTCCTACATACGAAAGAAAATCGGACTGCTTCCCGATCGGGGGATCCTCCTTCAGGGGATGACGGTTTACCAGAACCTGGCATTACAGCTCAAGTATGGGCATGTTATGGCCTCCCACAAGATCGAAGAGCGCCTTGACCCCTATCTTGAGGAATTCGGACTTCACGCTCTTCTTGATCTCTATCCCTGCGACCTGAATGCAGACCAGACGAAAAAGGTCGGCTTTGTTCGGGCCATCCTGAACAATCCCGATCTTCTGATCCTCGACGACCCCTATGAAGGGCTTGACGACCAGGGGATCCGGAGAATCAACGATGCGCTTGGGCGAATTGTGGCGGAAGGAGAGACAACCATCCTTCTTTTTTCACGAAAAAAGATCCTGCCGGGACCCTTTTATAAGAAAATTGGATATCTGACTCCCCGGGGCCTGACCGGCTCCGACGAGACCCTTCTGCGTTCGGAAAGAGAGTCCTAACCACGATCGATCTCAGGATCGCTCAAAGAAAAAGGAGAGTCTGACAGGGATCTTCCCTCCCGGACATGAATGTCTGGGATTGTCGGCAAAAACACGATGAAACTTCACCATATCCATCGAGCCAACGAAAAGAAAATCGAACAGCTTGCGGGGATCTTCCTGCTCGTTCCCCTGATCGGATTCATCTTCGGACTCTATGAAATCGGCGTCCATCAGCATGTGTTCGACAAAAGATTCCACCTCTACACCATCCTGGACCAGACCTACGGAATCGTTCCCGGAACTCCGGTCAAGCTTGCCGGCCTTGATGTCGGAGAAGTGGACTCTGTTGACTTCACCAAGCTCAATCAGATCAAGGTCTCCATGAAGATCCTGAAAAAATATCAGAACCTCATTCGAAAAGACTCTTTTGTTTCCGTCAAGAAATCCGGAATCATCTCCGGCGACGTCTCCCTTCGAATCAGCATCGGGACTCCCTGGCTGCCTGAAATTGCAAGCAATGCCAAGATCCGGGCAGAGACCCCGCTGACGATGGAGCAAATCATGGCAAAACTCAATCCGACCATCATCGACCTTCAGCGAATCGTCCGGAACATCGCCGACCTTTCAAGTTCCATCGATCGGGGCAAGGGAACGGTCGGAGCCATTCTCAGGAAGCAGGAAATCTACGATGAACTCCAGAAGACCACACTCAATGTGAAAGAAACGTCTGAAAACATCAAAAACATGAGCAACGACCTCCCGGCCCTCATCAAAAAACTGCAGGGCATCGCGGACGACGTCAAGAAAGCGACGCCCCGTCTTCCCGAAATCACTCAGAAGACGACCACGGTCCTTTCGGCCACGGACAGAACGGTCAATTCGACCCAGACAATTCTGAACGGGGTGAAGCAGAGCTGGCCGATCAGAAATCTCATTCCTCCGCCTCCGCCTCCCCTTGACGCCATTGGGCCGGGCCAGAGACCGCCGCTTCCCCTCCCCTCAACCGCTGGAGGGACTCACCCATGACCTCCGCAAGACGAAAGGGAGTCGGCCTCATTGCCATGGGTATTCTTTTATCTTTTTCCGCCTGTGGGGGGGCACCGATCAAACACCCGAACAGGCTCCGGGCCGCCGAACATCTCGGAAGCGCACAGGAGCTTCTTCTCAAAAACCACCCCCGACAGGCCATCCTTTCGGTCAGAAAGGCCCTGGCCCGCCATAGAATGTCAGGGGACTACAACGCGACAATCTCCGACATGAACCGCTTGGCAAGATTGTCGATCATCATCGGAAGGCCGGATCAGGCCAGAGAGTGGATCGATCGGGCCCTTCTCTTTGAGTCTGTCGCCGATGCCCCCGACCGCAAGGCCGAAACACTGCTTCTCGGGGCAGAAATCGCATCCGCTGATTCTCAGGAGGAATGGATCACCGAGGCCCGAAAGACGATCGATTCCCTCTCGGGAAGCCGGGAGGATGCCCGACAACGCCTTCTTTCCCGCCTTTACCAGATTCAGGCGGAGCGGCTGTCGGCCAAAAAGCACTATCACCAGGCCGGAAATCTTTACAAGAAGGCCCTCTCGCTCGATGAGTCAAGGGAGAACAAACTCTCCATCGCCACTGACCTTGCCGGCCTCGGTCGCAACGACCTTCTCTCCGGCCATACCAAACGAGCGCTGAACTCTTTTTCCCGGGCCGAAAAAATCGACCGTGCGCTCCACAATCCCTCGGGTCTTGCCTTTGACCTTGAAGGTCAAGCCCTGGGACATCTCTCCCAGGGCGAGTATGGACTCGCTGCCAGGGACATGCTCACAGCCTCAGGGATCCGATCATCGCTTGGGCACAGGGAGCTTGCGCAAAAGGACCTGGCTTCCATCAAAACCTTTGCCTCAAAACTTGGGGGGCTTCCTCCGGGAGAGATCCAGGCCATCATCGATCAATGGCTCAGCTCCCGTGAGGGTCAGGAATAGTAGAAAGTTCCGTCGACGGAAGACGGTCCGTCGACCTTGTGGAGGATCTGTTCGAAGAAGGTCCCCACGGAGGGGGCCAAATCAAGGGGATAGGGCACAAGAACGACCTTGTAATGAAGGCCTTTTTCGAGCGTCTTCGAGCTGGAGAATTTTGAGAGGGATTTGACGATGCGGTTTAAGACGGCTTGCCCCTCGGCCTCTCCGGCTTCCAGAACCTGAATCAGCAGCAGATCGGGGCGAGGTCGCATCACCCAGTCTGTTGGCCGGAGAGTGGCCGAAACAGCATTCGTCAAACGGGTCCAGGCTGCCTCCAGAGAGGCTGTCCCGTATCGTTTCTCGACCTCATCTTGATTGTCAACGCGAAAAGCGATCATTGAAAAGGGAATTTCCATTTTCTTCGTTTTGGCGAGCTCCTCCATCAGACGATTCATGGTGGCTCGATAGTCGAGCGAGCCGGTGGAATCCCTCGTTGTGAGAGTCGGGTCGGTGCCCCCGCTTTCCTGGCGGACGATCAGGGATTTCAGAAGATGGAGCGATTCCCGGACATTGTCCTGCCAGTTGTCGGGGGGGCGGGAGACGGTCATTTCCACCATGAGAACGCAGAACTCTCCACCGTCACCCCCAAAAGGATAGATCCAGGAGTCAACCGTTCCAAAATTCCCGGTCTTGGGAGCGAAGGTGAGGGTCCTCAAGGGACTACTGAACACCAGTTCCGGCGGCGAGACCGATGTGCCGAGAAGTGTGAAGTCCTCCCCGCTGCTGACCCCACAGATCCGGAACTGGTCATCGGATTCGTCGTACCGGAAGAGGGTCAGTCGTGACGTTCTCCCGCCTGTGCCCAATGCGAGGCGAAGGGAGTCCAGGACGCTGTCCATTCTTCTCACAGCCTTTTCCGGTGGAAGCTCTCCTCCGGCCCGGACATCCTCTTCTGTGGCCTTGATGACCTCCTTGAGCGGGGCCGAGGCCCCGGATGGACGTCCATAACCGCCTCCGCCGAACCGTCCGGCATTTTCCCGGACCAGCTCCATCCCCTCGCGGAGGCGCCGATTCTGACGGCTGATGATCAGGAAAAAGGCGACTCCTCCGCCGAGGAACATGACGGCACTGAAAAAGACAAGAATCGGATGGCTTTTGAGGGATCTCTCCCACAAGGGTTCGGAGGGGTTCGGATTGACGGACGGAAGTCCCAGATCATTTCTCAGGTATTTTTCCGACTTTTTGAGATCGTTCACGCTGACATCAAGAAAAAGGGGAGGGGCTGAGATGCTCCCGCACTCTGCGCATCGGGAACGACCGATCTCCCCCAAGGGAAATTGGCAGAACAGGTCCGACAGGAATATGAAAAGCAAAATCCAGAATCCGTTTTTCCTCATGCGGCCCTCACACCTGTTGACACTTGCGTCTCCTCAATGGCTTTTCGGAAAAAAGTTCCACTCTCTGAATCTCCCTTCGCGCCTCATAATCATGTCAGACTCTCCAACCCCCACATGATGAGAATTTCTCTTTTTCTCAAGATCTTCGGGCTCTCCCTTCTCGTGATCGGTCCCATCCTGCTTCTGGGATACATCCTTTTGGAGAAGTCGATCCTTCTTGAAACACGCCACCAGATCAAGGAGAACAACCGTCTTCTCATGAAGGAGCTCTCCAGCTCTCTCGCCATTCCCCTTCTCAACGGGGATCGCCTGGGGGTCGAGGACAACATTGCCGTTTTCGAGCACGCCAAAGGAGTCCTTGATATCCGGGTACGAGACCGGAAAGGCCACGTCATAGGAGAACTCTCTCCCCATCATAGAATGGACGACTCCCAAAAAACACAATCACCCAAAAAACCTTCGGACAGATCCACTGCGGCTTTGGGAAATGGGCACCCTGTCCCTCACCCTCTCACACTCCATACCCGGATAACCTTCCAGGGGATTCCCGTCGGCCAGGTCGCACTTTCAATGTCCGATGCCCCCTACCGGCGGATCCGGGAAAAAATCAGGGAGACCTTTCTCTTGCTGGGCGGGGGCAGTCTGGCGCTGGCCTTTGCCGGATCCCTGCTTCTTGCCGCCTTCATCTCACGGCCGATCCGGGAGCTCAGAGACGCCTCCCTGCAGCTGATCAAGGGAGAGTTTGCCCCGGTGAGAGCTCCGGCCATTGCCGATGAAACCAGCGATCTTGTGACGGCCTTCAACCAAATGGCCGGGGAGATCCTCCACAAAAAACTTCTGGAAAAAGCGCTGGACCGTTATGTCTCACGAGATGTGGCCGAATCCCTTATCCTTCACCCCGAGCGCATCGATCTTGGGGGCGTCAGACAGGAGACGGTCATCCTCTTTTGCGATATCCGGAATTTTACACGTCTCTCCTCAAAACTTCCTCCCGAAGAGGTTGTGGAGATCCTCAACAGCTATTTTGACGCATTCATCGACATGGTCTTCCGCTATCGGGGTTCCGTCAACAACATCATGGGAGACGGCCTCATGATTGTCTTTGGAATCCCGGAGTTTCTTCCGGATCACCCCGAACTGGCCCTCAACTGTGCGCTTGAGATGAGAAATTCGATCGAGGCGCTTTCAGAGGAGCGAAAGCGTACGGGGAAGCCTCATGCCGATTTCGGATTTGGCCTTCATGCCGGCGTCGGGATTCTTGGAAACATCGGATCCCGCAACCGGATGGAGTATACTATTATAGGTGAGGCGGTGAATCTGGCTGCAAAGCTCCAACAGGAAGCGGGGGCGGGAGAAATTCTTGTCACCGAAGCCCTCCTGAATAGGATTCCTGAAGACAAACGTCCCACAATCCGGGAAAAGAGATCCATTTCCCCTGCCGGAGTCGACCATTTTATTGAGGTCTATGTCGTCTAATATTCCGAGGATCATCCACAGAATTCAGCGAGTCATGATCCCGACCCTTTTCCCCTTCTTCAAGCCTCCTTTATTTCTCGGACTTTTTTTGTCGCTTGCTCTCCTCGGAGCCTGCGCCCTCGCTCCCGCCCCTCCCCCGCCAAGCCCCCACCCGGCTCCCGCAATGCCTCCCGCACGAAGCGGGACCGATCTCATCCTTGAGGCGATTTCCCGGCAAAACTTCGCGCTGGCCACCAAAAGGCTCAAGCGCATGGCTCCCTCCCACAAGAAAAAGATTCTCATTTCCCTTCTTCGCAACGCCGAAGAAGCCGAGGCCATTCGCTCGGCATTGGCGGAGATCTCCCGTCCGACGTCCCCATCGGCTGGCGAGGCCCTTCAGCGCCTGTATTCGCTCTCGCCAAAAAGCTTCCGGGCTCTTTTCCTTCCGCTCGCCCCACCCCTTCAGACAAAACTTCTCCTGACATTGATCCGGGGAGGACAGGAGCGATTGGCCATCAGAACCCTCCGGCTTCTCCCTCCCTCCGCAAGGGGGCAGAACTCATTTCTGATCGCCAAGGCCTATGCCCGATGGGCCCGGCGACGTGAAATACAGAATCGTCTCTTCGATGCGCTGGAGCTTTCGCGACAATCTCTTCAGCTCGACCCGCAAAATGCTCTGGCCCGCTCCGTGGAATCAAGAATTGAACGGATCCGGCGCAAAAAGATTCTGGAGGGGCTTCTGGCCTATCGGCACAGACATCTTCGTCAGGCCATCATTCTCTGGAAAGAGGCCCAGTCGATTGACCCTTCCCAGAGCGAGCCCAAAAAGTATATTCTCAAGGCTCAAGCCATTCTCGAGAAAATTCAGTCCCTTGACCCGTCAAAAAAATAGGAAAACAGCCATGGAAGCCAAACTTTTTGCCGAATGGTATACTGATCCCCTTTGTTCCTGGAGCTACGCCGCCGAATCAGCCATGGAAACCTTCAGGAGCCACTTTGGCCCCCGTCTCGCTTTTACCCACCGTCTCCTTCCCCTCTATCGTGATCTCGGACACTTTCTCGCGGACCATGGGCTCAAATCGGAAGCCGAATTTGCTCCCCGGATCCTCAAGGTCTCCAGAATCACGGGAGTTCCGATGAGCCCTCGGGTCTGGGAGCTTGGGCGGGCGCCAGAATCGATGGAAGAGTGCTGCCGGTTTGCCAAGGCGGCCCTGCTGACAGATCCGGAGAAGGGCCATCGCCTCCTTGCCCGAATGCGCGCTCTGGCCTTCGTCGAGGGCGAGCCGATCGGAGATCTCGACCTTCTTCAAAAAGAAGCCGGACGACTGGGACTTGACGGAAAAGAGCTGGCGGAGCGCGCCCAGAGTGCCGAGGTCAGGACCGCCCTTCAGGAGGATATCGAGAAGGGGAAGTCTGAGGGAGTGACCACCCGTCCCACCCTTATTCTCACCAATGAAGGGGGCGACAGGGTCTTTATCGGAGGTCTCAGAAATCCCGACCTCTTTATCCTGGCAGGAGAAACACTCGTGGCCGAAGATGCCTGAAAAAGGAGACCGTCCCTTGAACCAACCGTTAGTCGGCCTTGTCATGGGCAGCCAGAGCGACTGGGAAACGATGCAGGGAGCCTCTGAAATTCTCGATCGATTCTCGATCCCCCACGAATGCCGCGTGGTCTCGGCCCATAGGACTCCGCTCGACATGGTCGATTACGCCAGAGGCGCCAAAGGCCGTGGCCTCAGGGTCATTATCGCCGGGGCCGGCGGGGCCGCCCATCTACCGGGGATGATCGCCTCCCTGACCCCCCTCCCCGTTTTGGGCGTTCCCGTCGCCACACCCCACCTGGGGGGGCTCGACTCCCTTTACTCCATCGTCCAGATGCCGAAGGGGATCCCCGTGGCGACCTTTGCCATCGGCAAGTCCGGCGCCGTCAACGCCGGACTCTTCGCCGCCTCGATGCTCGCTTTGGGGGATGACGATCTCCTCAGAAAAGTTGAGGCCTATCGGGAGGAGCTGGTGGAGCAGGTCCATCAGATGACCCTCCCTCGCCCCTAGGAGTCGGACGCTCGTGATGAAATCTTCCCTGGCACGATCCGGAATGATTCGCCCGGGAGCCACTCTCGGCGTTTTGGGAGGGGGGCAGCTGGGACTTTTTTTTGTTCTTTCCGCCCGGAGGATGGGATACAGGACGCTGGTTCTCGACCCCGATCCGGCCAGTCCCGCCATGGTTGCGGCCGACCGCTCCATCGTCTCCCCCTACGACAGCGAGGATTCCTTGCGGGACCTTTCCGACTCCTGTGCCGCCATCACCACCGAGTTCGAAAATGTGCCGGCACGCTCTCTGGAGTTTCTCTCGGATCGAGGTAGGGTCCGTCCTTCCTCCACCTCTGTGGGAACCTGCCAGGACCGGATTCTCGAGAAGACCTTCCTGTCAAGCCATGGCTTTCCCACGACTCCCTTTGCGCTCGTGAGCCGGGAGATTCTTCCTTCTCAGGATGAGATTCGCGGGCTCATTCCGGGCATTCTCAAAACGGCCCGGGAGGGGTATGACGGAAAAGGACAATGGCCCATAAGAAATTATGAAGAGCTGGCATCTCTGGTCTCCCGTTCTGCCACTCCCTTTGTCCTCGAAAAACGTCTCGATCTGGCCCGGGAGTTTTCCCTCCTCATCGCTCGGGGCAACGAGGGAAAGACCGTTCTCTACCCGGTCGCCGAAAACCACCATGAGGCAGGAATCCTCCATATTTCGTCAGTGCCTGCCGACATCACTTTCGATCTTGAAAGGCAGATTCGTGAGATCGGGGAATCCATCGCCCGGACCCTCGACTACACAGGAGTCCTCGCCGTCGAATATTTCCTCGACACCTCGGGAAATCTTTTCGTCAACGAGCTGGCTCCACGTCCTCATAACAGCGGCCACTACACCCTGGATGCTTGCGTTGCCAGCCAGTTCGACCAGCAGGTTCGTGCGCTCTGCGGACTTCCTCTGGCATCGTCCCGACTTCTCTCCCCCTGCGCCATGGGAAACCTCCTCGGACATCTTTGGTCAGGGACGGAGCTCCCGGATTTTTCGTCGATCCTGGCAGAGCCTCAGGCCAAACTGACTCTTTACGGGAAGAATTTCCCGCGCCCGGGGCGAAAGATGGGGCATTTCACAGTCCTCGGGTCCAGCGCCCAGGAAGCGGCCGCGACAGTCCGCTCCCTTTTGACGGGCCTCTCCGTAAAAGACTCCCTCTCCTCTTTATTGGAACCATAAGAGCCCCTCGCTGGATGAAATCGCAGGGGTCGCATCCGTACCCGAAAAACCACTCCTCGTCAGAGGGAGCGTCTCTCACCCCGGAAAGAATCCTTAAAATCGCCGAAGTTTTCTTCGTGAGAGCCGAAGGCTGGATTACGGAGCGAGAACCTTGGAAAGCGGGAAGAACGATCGGCAAGGTTGCCGAAAACACATGAGCCCCCCAATGAATTTTCGGGTATCTGAATTCCATGATTGATTTTCTGTATTCTGGCCGCCTCTATCTCTGAATATAAATCCTACTTTCATGGTTGATTTATCAAACATTAGCTCTATAGTCTTAATCCATATTTTCTGATTGAACACGCCTAACCAAGAGGAGTTCATGCCCGAATCCCTTCCTCCAATTCCCGTTGAATCCATTACCTCCAGAATCTTCCTCATTCGTGGTCAAAAGGTTATGCTTGATTCCGACCTGGCCGAACTATACGGGGTCAAGACAGAACGCCTCATCCAACAAGTCAATCGCAATTCTGCCCGTTTTCCAGAGAAATTCTCCTTTCGCCTCACCCACGAGGAGTTCTCAAACTTGACCTTGCAATTTGCAAGATCAAGATCCTGGGGTGGCCGCCGAACGCTCCCTTAAGTTTTCACAGAACATGGGGCAGTTATGCTTTCGAGCGTTCTGAGGACAGACCAGGCAGTTCGCATGTCGATCCTCGTCGTCGAGGCCTTTGTCCAACTTCGGGAGATTCTTTCCTCCCACAAGGAATTGGCCCACAAGCTGGAAGAATTGGAACGGAGGGTCGGGACCCATGATCAAGTCATCGTCGATCTGGTCGAGGCGATCCGGCAACTGATGGAGCCACCAGCGGAGAAAAGGAACCCGATCGGTTTTACAACCGACGAGGAGAGATAATGGTCACTGTGGACGATGTGGCTCGATTCTCCCGATTTCTCAACTAAAACGGACCCGTCAACCACCCCGCCCCGAAGGGCGGAGCTTGAAAGGAGGTTCGACAGGCTCGGGTTGACCAGGGAAAGCGGGTTCCGACCCGCTCCGTTGGCAACAGGTACAAGACCCACCCCGGGATGCTTCCTCAGTCCCGGGCTCTGGAAGCCGCCGATGCAGACAACCGCGAGGGCCAGGA
>JAKAAM010000023.1 GCA_021802325.1 Nitrospirota bacterium | reverse complement strand
CCATGTCCATTACCGTGTTGTTTCCTGCTATGCAGATGAGCAAGGTTCCCCCCGTCTGCCACCGCCATCCAGAAAGCAAAGGATTACGGTCCGGAAAGTGGTTTCACGATCGAGGATCCCTTCATGACCGGAGAAAATCGTCCGACAATGATCGGTAAGGGAAAGGTGATCTTTGTTCGGGAAGGTTGCTGGTGGTGCCATACCCTTCTGCCCGAGCAGACCCAGGATTGGCAGTACTTTGGTGCTCCTCCCCGAGTTTCCGACTTCGTGGGTGAGTCCCCCACCGTGTTTGGTTCGGACCGGAAGGCTCCCGATCTTCTCCATGTGGGATCCCGTCTCCCTATCAAGGGATGGCATCTTGTTCACCATGCGAATCCTCGCGCAGTTCAGCCCATGTCCCAGATGCCGGCATTCAACTACCTCTCCAAAAGAGATCTGAATGCGCTGGCTGACTACATGATGAGCCTGAAGTAGAGATCCTTGAAACTTCTGAGGGTCCTGTTTAAAAAAGAAAACAGGACCCTCCTTTCAAAAATGTGTTAGGATGATCCTGTGGTCGTCGCATGCGATCGACCGAAACGATATGAAAGGAGTGGCGTAATGGCCGATACGGAAGAGCTTCTCAATCAACGCTTTGATGGAATGCTCGAAGGAACGAACAATATTCCTGGTATTATCATCCTCCTTCTGGTCATGGTGGTGGTGACGGCCGAACTTTTGACCTTCCCTCTTTTCGGTGCACGTCCGCAGTTGCCGGGAAACCTGCACTACTGGATCGTTCAGGGGCAGCCCGTTCTGAAGGCCCACACCTCTCCGAATCTCGCCCGTCCGTGGTGGGACCAGGGATATGTGGTCAATTCAATTTATGTGTCGATCTTCTTCACTTGGGTCGGCCTTCTGATGAAGAGAACGGAAGTGGCCCGCGACTTTTAGTCGCTGTTTCTATGGGGATTGGCTCGTGATGGCTTTTCTCTTGAATAATCACAATCCAAAGGGAGGTGATTCCTTTGTGGAATGTCAATAGTCCTATCGTATTCTGGTGTATAGCCTTAACAATGCTTTTCGGGGCATTGATCTATTCCTTCTTTATTGATGATGTGAAGCCCGAGTAAGGTCCATCATCAAGACCCGGAAGTCAGGACTATATTCATCTGTATAATGGCGACATAAAAAGGCGGATTCCTCACGGAGCCCGCCTTTTTTGTTTTTCTTGTTGCAGTCTAGGGTGTGCGAGGTGTAGAATCGGATCTAGAGGTGTTTATGTCAATTAAAATGTCAGTGTCTGTCGTCATCTTTACATTTCTCTCCGCTTCGGTCATCACCTTTACTATCATGTCCCGATATATTATCGGCCCCTTCAAAAAGCTCAAGCGTGGAGAACAAGTTATTATCGCCATGAGCTTCGTCGGAATTATCAGCGTGATTTCCTTTGCTGTCATCCAGCTCCTTTTAAGAATACTGGTGTAGATTTCATGAAAACCGGTGAAAAAGTCGTTTTTCTACTGGCCGGATTGATGGTGTTGTCCGCAATGGTGCTCTATATCTTGGCACGCATGCATATTGTCACATTCTGGACAACCAACGACGTCTATCTGTTCAGCAAAAAATCGGCGGCCGGATATGAGGTCTTTGAAAAGTATTCCTGCCGGGACTGCCATGTTGTTTATGGGGAAGGCGATTATGATGGTCCGGATATGGATGGGGAGGGCACCCGAAGAACGGCCGCATGGCTAAAGTCTTATTTTCATGATCCGGGCGCACTTGTTCCGGGGACGGCACATAACGGTAAGTTTGCACCGACCTTCGACAGGATCTCGCCCAAAGAAAAGGATGAGCTTGTCGATCTCCTGATGAGCCTGAAATCACTTCCCGGCTCACCAAACTATCCAAAACCCCCAAAATAGTGGAGCCACCGGGAGCATCCCTCCAGGCGCGAAAGGAGAAATAAGATGAAACTTCCAGAGGGTATTGTTGCCTATTTGTGGACGGCAACAGGACTTGTTTCTCTTGTCATCATTGTTTTCGGTATCTACTGGTCTTACAAGAACGGCCAGTTTGATGAAAACATCAAATACATCATCTTCAACGAAGAGGACGGTGACGCCAAGACCCCTCCTCATGAACAGAACTCGGACCATACTCCGGCTTCAAAGCCCCACTGACGTATCTCCGGGACGAGGGATTTCCAATCATGAAAAAGAAGCTGAACTCTCGGGACGCTTTTTGGGGTGTCGTTGCCGGCCTTCTTCTTTTCTATGGAGGAGACCGGCTCCTTGGCCTTACCAATGGAGCGTTTCATCATATTTTTGGTGCAGGGATTCTCTTCTCCTACCTTCTGGCGCCTCTGGCCGTTTCCTTTGTCACGGGCTACATCGCAGGTCCTTTCGGGAAGTTTCTGGGCCCGATCCCTCCGATGACGTATCTTCTTTTTTCTTATCTGTATGAAGTCTATCACCCATCCGGAATGACGGTCGGGATCCCCGTCGCTCCTTTCATGATGATTTTTTTCATCACGGTTCCCGAGGTCTCTTTCCTCGGAGGATATGTAGGAGAGGTCCTCCGACGCAGGAGAAGTTCTCGCGGAGCACCGTCTCCCGCCCCCAAGACCCGGGGCCCGGAACGGATTTCCTGACCCTTCACCTAGAGGTGCGTATGAACGACAAGCCACTCTCCGGATCTCCCAGCAGCTCCACTGATCGGCTGGGCCTGAGATTTATTCTTTTCGGTGTCTTTTGCCTTTTCGTTGGGACGATGCAGGGCTTTCTCCAGTCGACTCCCCGAATACGACACTGGATTCATATGACCGGGCAGGCCGGCCATCTCGTGGATCCTCTGGCCCATGCCCATATCAACCTCATCGGTGGAGTCGTGTCTGTCGTCATGGCGATGGTCTATTATCTTCTTCCCCGTCTCTCCGGGAAGAAGATCTGGAGCCCCTTTTTGGGGGAGATGAGCTTTTTCTTCATGGTGGCAGGGGTTCTCGGTTTCTATACCGTCCTTCTGACCTTCGGAATCTTGGAAGGAAACAGAATGCTTGACCAGGGAATTGTCTATCCCTTGGCTCGAGCCGTTTACCAACCCTATCACCGGATCGGCTTTGTTCTGGCAGCCCTTTTCATGGGGATAGGCCACTGGACATTTGTCTGGAATGTCTTTGCCACCGTGTGGTCGCGAGACAATAAGGTCGTTCTCGAAGGAGCCCCGACTCCGGCAAAGGAAAGGGTCTAGCCAGGATGGATGATTTGAATAAAACTCATGGGCAGGGGGATCCTCATGCCTCCAAGGGAGAGGAATCTCCGTCAAAAAAAATCACGACATCCGATGATGACGATCTGGCGCCTGCCGAGATGTCTCCGTGGCAGCTGCCCTGGAAGGCCATCACCATAACCATTGTCCTGCTCATCCTCATTGCCGGGGCGGTTCATGTGGTCGGGTTGGCATCCAACAGAATAGTCCGCCTCTCCACCGCCTCTGTCCGTAAACACGGAGCCGAGCCAGGAGAGTTTCGACCCATGGGCGGAGTTCTTACCGAAGCACTTCCCGGCTCCAAGAATGCCCAGATCCAGGGGGCTGCCTCTCAAAAGCTGGCTGAGGGCAAGGATTTGGCTCCAACTTCCCAGATCCATGTAGATGCCTCCGGGTATAAGGTCCCTGAAGGATATGTCCTGATTCCGGCAGGCCCTTTTTGGATGGGAGCCGAGGACAGCTTTGCCAACTTCGACGAAAAGCCCATCCACAAGGTCTACCTTCCCCCTTACCTCATTGAAAAAACCCTTGTGACCAATCGCGAGTACAAGGAATTTGTCGACAAACTCCACTATCTTCCTCCGGCCAACTGGAAAAATGGGACCTATCCTCCCGGGCGCGGAGACTACCCGGTCACATTTGTCTCCATGGAAAATGCCCGGGATTATGCCCGATTCCGCAGGGCCCGCCTCTGTACGGAAGAGGAATGGGAAAAGGCGGCCCGAGGGGAGGACAAACGCATGTGGCCTTGGGGAAATGAATGGGATCCCCGGCGGGCAAACGCAAACTACACGGTGGGGGATACCTCTCCCGTGAACCGCTACCCCATGGGAGCGAGCCCCTATGGAGTCCTCGATATGGCGGGCAATGTCTTCGAGTGGACAAGTTCCCCCTATCGTCCCTATCCTGGGAGCACGGCGAACAAGGCCCGATTCTATGCCTATCGGGTGGATCCTACCGGGGCCCTTCATCCTGTGGCGGGAAAGAGTTATTACGTCCTGCGGGGAGGGTCGTGGAAGAGTGACCAGTACAGTGCCCGCGTGACGGCAAGAAATCCCACGTGGCCGGTGTATGCCTCAGACTTTTTCGGATTCCGGCTTTGCAAGGATGCCGTCAGGTAAAGACCGGTCGGCGAGAAGGAACAGTCAAGGTCAGGAAAGGATGGAGAGAGAAATGACGAGGGACGAGCGAATCAAGGATTACATCATGAAGTTCTACTATGCCTGCCTCCTGTATGCGATCATCGGTTTCTCTTGGGGAGCGGTAATGGGTGGGGTCGAGACCTTCAGAAATTTTGTTCAGGCAGGGGCCGGTGGACCCTCTGATCTGATCGTCCTTGGCCATACCCATATCAACCTGCTGGGCTGGGTCGAGATGGCCATCTTTGGCTCCATGTACTACATCGTTCCGAAGATCTATGCCGGACCCCTCTATAGCTACCGCCTCCTGCGAATTCACTTCTGGATGCACAACATCAGTCTGGTGGGAATGGTTCTGGCATTCTGCATTGCCGGCTACAAGGGGGGGATGATCCTCCTTCACGGAAATGTGGCCGACATCAAGCCCGTTGAAGCCCCCTACATGGAGATGGTCGGGATTTTTGGTCTTTTTGTCCTCCTGGCCAACATTATCTTCGCCTACAACATTTATATGACGGTTCAGGTCGCCAAGGGCCGGAAGAGCCTTCCTGAGAACGAGCGCGAGGAGCTCTCGGGGGGAATCTCTCCCGCGGTGGCGACTGCCGGCGAAGGTCGTTCCTAGGTGGGGCAGGATGCTCTCTTGGCAAAGGCCTCCGAGAAGAGGTGGGGAGCGCTTTACAAACCCCTTCTGCTGGGTTCAATATGGGGTGGAGGGGCTGCGTTCTTGCCAGCTCCGGCATGGGCCTATCTTCCCCGGTATGTCCACGTCACCTTGGGGCTCCCTTGGTTTGCCTACCTCTTTTTTCTTTTGGGCATCCTCATTCCGGTCTTCCTCTATCTGGGAATCTCCTGGTACTTCAAGAAGGAGCTCGAAAAACCGGGTCACGGGAAGGAAATGAGGCCAATCGGTGGGCCTTCCTCCCGCTCGGAGCATCCTGACGACGAAGGGGAAGAGTAAGGCCGTCACCCTATAATCTAGAGGGACTTCTCTTCCGATGGAACAGACTCAACCACTGATCCCGATGCCAAAGATCGGCAAGCCGGCAAAAGTTGCCGGAGGTCTTCGGGTAACTCAGATCCGGACCATCGTTCAGGTGGCCTTCATCGTTCTTCTTGTTGCCCTTCCTTTTACCGGTTTCTTTCATATCGATCTCTCCACCGGCCGCTTCGTCATCATGGGATATCAGGTGTGGTGGAGCGATTTCTTTCTGATCCTTCCCTTCTGGATCTTTGTCATCTCCGCGATGACGGCGGTCTATGCCATGCTTGGAATGGTCTACTGTGGATGGGCCTGTATTCAGAACACCTTTTCCGAGTGGACCAATGCCTTGGCAAAGTTCTCCTTCGGCTCGGCAGCTCTGGGGCCGGGCTTCGGGGAGGTCTCTCTCTCCGGGGTCCGGCCAAAGAAGGTGGGCCTTCTCAGAAAACTTGGCCAGTGGACAATCTTTGTCGGGGGGGTGACACTCTTTTCCCTCACGGTTTCGGTCATCATCACCGCCTATGTCATTCCTCCCCGGACTCTCTTTCACGATCTCCTGACGGGAGCCAACCATACGGCTTACTGGCTGGTTCTGGGGATTGGCGGAGTCATGTTCCTGAACCTTCTTCTCGTGCGCCACTACTGGTGCAAATGGGTCTGTCCCTACCCGCTCTGGCAACACATGTTCAAAACCGATGACACTCTCAAGGTGGCCTTTGACCATAGTCGCCGAGCGGAGTGTACCGGGTGCAACCTGTGTGTCAAATCCTGCTTTATCGATATCGATCCCCGGGACACCAAGAACTATTCCCGATGCATCAACTGCGGGGAGTGTGTGGTTGTTTGTGAGGATTATATGGGCAAACATGGGAAGCCCTCACTTTTGACCTTCCACAAGAACGGCGTCTATGTCGCGGAGGATGGAACGACCAAGGCGAGGCGGCTTTCTCCGGGAACGGTGAGATTTGTCGTGGCCACGATCTTTAGTCTCGTTCCCCTTTCCCTTTTTATCTATGGGATCCTCACCTATTCGCCCTATCGGGTGACCTTCAGTCAGGTTCCCGGAAGATTCGACCAATTCGAGGTGGGACTCTACAACAAGACACCGCGTCCTGAGCGTTTTGTTTTGGGTGAGGAGGGGCTGCCGCCTTCCGATGTGACCTTCGGCCGGACGGAGGTATCCGTGCCACCCGGTGAGCACCGGAAGGTTGTCATGACGGTGGGGCCGTCGGGAGCCCTCGCTCCAGGACTCCATAATTTCCAGGTCGAAGTGAAGAGCTTTACCCCCAAGCCAGGCCAGTTCCGTCAAAACGCCACGGTCTATGTCCCCAGCCCCTCGCAGGGGTGACCGATAGGCTCGGGGAGAGGCGTGAGGGAGTCCACCGCCTTCCCCCGACACTCGGCGGACATAAGGTCGTCTTCAGGCGGAGGAGTCGATGGGGAGTCCCTCCCGGAGAATGCGGGCAAGGTCGCGGGCCGGGTGGACGGGCAGGGTGTGCTGGACTCCTGCTTTCAGATCCTTGACGGTAAGGGTTCCGTCTGAGCGTTCGCTTTCACCGGCGAGTCCGATGTAGCGGGCGCCTTCTCTTTCGGCCGAGACGAAGGCCTTCTTCAGACGGTTGGAGCCAAAGAGACCCACGCAGGAAATCCCTTCGTCCCTCAATCCGGTCAAAAGTGTTCGAACATAGGGGCGGCTGTCATTGTCGAGGGGATGGAGGGCAATCATAACCGGAGGCTCCTTGGAGACAGGGAGAGTCCCGGCCTTTTCCCTCAAAAGAAAGAGTCGCTCGATCCCGATGGCGAGTCCGACTCCCGGAACGTCGGGGCCGCCGAGGGCGCTGACGAGACCGTTGTAGCGGCCTCCGGCCGCCCATGTCGATTGGGCCCCCAGGGCATCGGAAACCCATTCAAAAGCCGTTTCCGTGTAATAGTCGAGCCCTCGCACAAGCCGGTGAGAAAGGGTGTAGGGGATGCCACTCTCGGAGAGTGCCTGGCGGACCCGCTCGAAGTGGTCACGGGAGGCGGGACAGAGGGAGTCGGTGATGGCCGGTGCCGCATTGAGGACCGCCTGGCAGCCTTCAATCTTGCAGTCGAGAACGCGGAGCGGATTGGTGGCGATGCGTCGCACACAGGTTTCACAGAGGACATTCTTTTGCTCCTCGAGGTAGGAGAGCAACCTTTTCCTGTACTCGGGACGGCAATTCTCGCACCCCATACTGTTGATGAGAAGCCGGGAACCAGGAATTCCTGTCGCTTGGGCATACCGGCTGACAGTGGCGATCAGGTCGGCATCGGTGTCTGCGTCATTGGGGCCCAGAATTTCGGCGCCAGCCTGATGAAACTGCCTGAGCCGTCCGGCCTGGGGACGTTCGTGCCGGAACATCGGTCCCTGATAGAAGAGCCGGGAGGTCCGTCCCGGTTCCGCAAGGCGATGTTCGATCGCGGCTCGAAGGAGGGATGCGGTTCCTTCGGGGCGAAGCGCGAGCGTCTCTCCCCCTTTTCCCTCAAAGAGGTACATCTCCTTCTCCACGATGTCGGTGGACTCTCCTATCGATCGGGTAAACAGGGCAGCCGACTCAAAGATCGGCAGCCGTACCTCCTGGAATCCTGACAAGGCAAAGAGTCTCCGAATCTCGTCCTCGAGTTGCCTAAATGAGTCTGACTCCGGGGGGAGAAGATCTTTGACGCCTCGAGGGGCCTGATACTTCATGATTGCCTTTCCGTATAATGATGTCCGCGGATCTTCACCGTGGATGAGACGAGGGGACAGCCCGTCCGGGAGAGACCATTGACGGGAGCTGGGGGCCCGATAAACGAACCTTCATTTTAGCAGAGGATCGTGAAAAACAGAAAGAGTATCGTCAGAAATCAAGTGGCGACGGACGTCTCGAATCTCTCTCGAGGATTTACCGAGAGAACGATTGACCCTTCCTACATGGACCGGCCCGATACACGTGAGGCCTATGGAGCCTACTACGGGGAGGTCAGCCACGCCAAGGGGGAGTCCTTGGGGAGGGAGATTCTGCGGCGAGCTTCTCCAAGGCTCTTCCGGAAAGATCGTCTTCGGATGCTCGATCTGGGGGCAGGGACGGGGGAATTTTCCCAAGGGGTCGCCACGGCGCTCCTTTCAGAGTTTTCTGGCCCTCTCGACCTTCATCTCGTTGATCGGTCGGCTGGGGCCTTGTCCCATGCGATCAATGCGGCGAAGGATCCCCGGCTCTTCATTTCAGTGACCCGGGCGACACTGCCGGAGGAGAGGCCATTTCTTCCCGGCTCCTTTGATATCGTGACCATGGCCAACTGCCTGGCCGAAAACGATCATCGGGATGAGAGCTTTGCCGGTCTCCTCGAAGAGGTGTCAAACACCCTCCGTCCGGGAGGGATCCTGCTCCTGGTTGAGCCCGCCGACAAAAGATCGTCCCGGACACTTCTCTCCCTGGGAGACCTTCTTCTGTCCCGTCATTTTCCCTTGACACTGCTGGCACCGTGTCCTGGGGGAAGAACCGCCTCCTGTCCGGCTCTGGCCCATCCTGACGACTGGTGTCATGAAGATCGCCCGGCCGATTTTTCGGAGACACTCCTGAAAATGGCGGACTCGCTCGGTCACATCAAGGACGCCCTCAAGATGACCTACCTCCTCTTTGGTCAGGATGGGGCGCCGTTTCCTTCTGCACTCCGTCTGGTCTCGCCTCTTCATAAGGAAAAGGGATTTTTCTCGGGGGATTTTTGTGACGGGAATCACTGGTGGAGAATTCGTCTCTTGAATCGGAACAGGAGCGATCTGACGCGAAGCTTTACGCGTCTCCATCGGGGGGAGACAATCGAGGCGCCCTTGGGTGGACTCCTGAGATCCGGCTCCCCCCGAGACAGAAGAGGCGCGATGGATTGGTCGAAGGAGCTTCCTGTCATTCGACTGGCCCACCCCGACGGACAGCCCTTTGACCGGGAGGAAGGCTTGTGAGTCGGATCTGGCCGGTGATGGCACCCCATAGCCCCGATCTGCTGACGTCCTGGAGCCGGGGAGAGCGCCGGGAGATGACCGCCGCCTTTGTCCGCTTTCGGCAGGAGATTTTTTCCCTTTCGGGAGAGCCTTTTGATGCGGTCATCGCCTATACGCCGGCGTGGCAGGTTCGGCATGTCACCCTGATGGACCTCTCTTCCGAGCATCGTTCGTCGAGGGATTTTTCCGGCTTTGGCCATCATTACCAGTATGATCCTCCTGGGGCCCCGGAGCTGGGGGAGCGATTGATGGCCGCCGGCCGGGCCAAGGGGATGGCGATGGCGGCAGGAGTCCATGGGATTGACCATGCCATCTCGATCCCCTTGTTCTTTCTCCTTCCCGAGGGAGCGACCCCTGTTCTTCCCATATCGCAGTCGCTTTCAGGAGTTCTTCAAGCACATCGCCTGGGGGAGGCGATTCGCGATTTGAGTCCGAAGAGGCGGGAAAAGATCCTGCTGGTTGTGTCCGGGGTGCTTTCCTTTAATGCCATGGAAATGGCTCGGGGGCATGAGGATCCGGCGATTCCCCGGTGGACGGAGAAGATCATCGAGGCCCTTGCAGGGAAGGAAAATCCAAACTGGAGGCTTCTCCCGTTGTTGGGAAAGGATGTTTTGGATGTTCTCGATCCTCCCGGGCGTCTGCGGGAGCTGCACCTTCTCAAAGGGTTGGGTGTCTCGGGAGGACGTCTTTGGGCCCATGAGAGAATTGAAGGGCTAGTTCAGACGTTGATCAGCTTTGATCCGATTGAGACATGACAAATCACTTGTGTTTCGCTTTGGATCACTTGAGGAGTGAATGTGTTTCGAGGCAAGACAGGCTCTCCCAAGGCCTTTTCCGTAAACCTCAGGAATCAGGGCAGACGGTCCGAAAAGTATCGATCGGCCGCTTCCGTGACCTCGTCTAGCCATTGATCAAAGGAGCTGACTTCCCCCTCCTCGCCCTCTTCCGGGTGCCATGGTCGCTCCTCGCTTCGCCGGATCGACGTGTCATGGTCCACTCTATTGTGTGCCATCTTTCTCTCCCTTCCGTCATTCGATTTCTTTTTTTGGGGGGGCCGATTCATCTCCCTCCCGATATAAATTATGCAATCCCCGTGCCAGTGAGGGAAAGAGCGCAGTGGTCCAGAGGCCGCCTTTCTCATTTTCAGTGATAATAATTCCTTTTTAGTCTTCTTATATTCTTTTGTGTATGATTATGATCTTTTTTGTTTGTATTTTAACTTGTGAAGGGGCCATGGAGACATCCCGCCTCTCTCTTGAGTGGAGGCTTCTGACAAGAGGAAGACCCTTGTTTTAAGATGTGGTTCAGTTTTGGAAAATGTTCCCGATAAGAGTATCATGGTAAGCGACTGTGCAGGGTAGCGTTCGCCCGGCAGGCGTAGTCGATAAACGGAGGATGGGGAAATGGCGGCGATGTTTGGTCGGCAAGGGAGTGGAGGGAGTCCCGGAGGCGAGCGCGAAAATCGCTTTCCTTCCGGTGACGGCGGAGATCGTGGCCGGGGCCTTACAGATTCGAGGGTCCTGCTCCGCATTCTCGATGCCGTTCCCCATCTGGGAATTGCGGTCGCCTCTCCCGACATGGGGTCGGGGCGCGGAGGAAACACCATTCTCTACATGAACCAGGCCATGAAGGAGATCGTCTCCCAGATGGAAGCGGAGATGAAAAAGGCCTTTGGAGTGGGCGCCTCCGAAGTGATGGGGGGGTCCATCCACCGCTTCCACCAGGATCCCGACCGGATCCGGAAGATCCTCGAGAAGCTTTCTCCGGGGGAGGTGCGGAAGAATCAGGTGATGGATATCGGAGGCATTTCTCTCCTCTCCACCACGGAGCGTCTGGAAGACCCGGCAACCGGAGAGCTGCTGGGATACATGACCATCTTCCGCGATGTCACAAGTGACAAGCTCCTCTCGTCTTCTGTGGACATGCAGGAGCATGCCTCGAACGACCTCTCCGCAGCCATGGACCGTCTGGATTCGGGGATTCGGGAGATTGTGACGACGACCGGACGGGTCTCGGAGGAGGCGCAGAAGACCCGCACGGAAGGGGAGGCGGGGCGGAAGACCCTCGATGACCTCCTCTCCCAGGTCCGGGAGTCCGGAGAGGCCATGCGGGCCCTGGTCGATGTGGTGAACGGGCTCAACGCGCGGAGCCAGGAGATCGGGAAGGTGGTGGAGGTGATCGACGATATCGCGAGCCAGACCAACCTCCTGGCCCTGAATGCGGCCATCGAGGCGGCCCGGGCGGGGGAGCAGGGCCGGGGATTTGCCGTGGTGGCGGACGAGGTGCGCAAGCTTGCGGAGCGGACCATCCGGGCGACCAAGGAGATCGGCTCGACGATCCGGGAGACCCAGAACGATACCACGAAGACGGTGACGCTGATCCACGGGACCCTGGGGAAGGTCGAGGAGAGCCAGAAGAAGGCGGAGGTGGTGGGGACGGTCTTCGAGTCCATCGTGGACCATGCCAGCGTTCTCTCCAATACGCTCTCCTCCATCGCGGGGGTGACGGAGAATCAGTCCCGCAATGTCTCTTCCGTCAAGAAGCAGCTTGAGGGGCTGGTGGGAGGCCTCAAGGACATCATGAAAAAGGTGCGGGGCTCTTTTTGAGGCCGCTCCCTTCTGCGATCAAATTTCCTTAACGGAGGTGCCATGTCCGCAGAGATCATCTATGATTCCCCGAACCACAAGTTTTGCTGGCTGGGTCGCGATGAGACCGGGCTCGAGGAAGGGGTCCAGACCAATCAGTATCTGATCGTCGACAATGGACGAGGGACGCTCCTCGATCCCGGGGGATTCGGGGTCTTTTCCCGGGTCGTCGTGAACATGAGCGAGTTTGTCGATCCCGAAAAGGTCGACCATATCTTTCTCTGCCACCAGGATCCCGATGTGGGAGGAGGGCTGGCCTCCTGGCTCGACATGACCCCGGCCCGGGTCCATGTCTCTTCGCTCTGGATCCGCTTTCTTCTTCATTACGGAGTCACAGCCATCGACCGGATCGACGGCATCCCCGACGCAGGGGGAACACTGACGTTGGCCTCGGGAAATCGCCTGGAATTCATCCCCGCTCATTTTCTCCATTCTCCGGGAAATTTTCACGTCTTCGACCATGCCTCGGGCATTCTCTTTACGGGAGATGTGGGAGCGGCCATCTACCCCAAAGGGGAGACCCCCCTCTATGTGGACAACTTCGAGGACCATGTGAAGCACATGGAGGGCTTTCATGTGCGTTATGTGGGAACGTCGAAGGCGATCGAGTATTGGATCGGAAAGATCCGGAATCTTCCGATCAAGATGATCTGCCCGCAGCACGGATCGATCTTCCGCGAGAAGGAGGCCCGCCAGTTTCTCGACTGGATCTCCCGCGCCAAGGTCGGCTTTGACGCCAATATCTTCACCTGAGAGTCGCAGCAATTCCGGCGGGAACCCTGTTTCCCGCTTCCCACAGGAGCGCCCATGAGCAGTGGCAAGACGGACATCGAAAATCTCGTTCTCCAGGTCGGCACCAATCAGATGGAGTTGGTCGACTTTCGGATCTTCCAGGTCGACAAAAGCAATCCCGAGAAAATCCTGGAAGGGATCTATGGGGTCAATGTGGCGAAGGTGATCGAGATCATCAAGCTTCCAGAGATTACCCCAGTCCCCAACGCCAATCCCTTCCAGG
>JAKAAM010000103.1 GCA_021802325.1 Nitrospirota bacterium | reverse complement strand
TTCCATTCGGATAGGGAAGCCCCACATTTTGGAGCCCCTGAAAAGAGCTCCCGTTCGCCAAAACATTCTGGCCGTTTCCCTGTTCCCCTCCGCCATATTCCCATTGAAGCAGCGGATCGGCCGGAGCCAGAGCCGTCTTTTCCAGATCCTTTGTTCCCATCCACGTCTTTTTGAAGGAAATCAGATTCGGATTTTTCTCCAGAGCGATTCTGACAGCGTCATCAACGGTCATGGGAGGATCTGAAAGATCCTGCTTGCTGGAAGAGGAGTGGCTTTGTGCCACTGATGCCGGAACAGTGTCGTCCCCCCATGAATAATGGGAAGCGGTTCCAAGGATGGTGGCGGCACTCATCAGTATCCCGGCAATTCTGAAGATTTTTTGCACTTTCTACTCCTAGGTGGGCCAAAAGAGACAAAGTATCAAAAAGAAAACATCAGCTCATCATCTTAGAATTCACGGGAATCTGTCAAGCTGATGACAAAGCCCCATTCTTTTCTCTATCGCTCTGCCCTCACGAAAGATTAACATTTGTTAACAACCCTCTCCGACTCTATCACCCGCTAAAACCGGGTGTCAATCAATTCCCTCCGGGCTTTCGACTCTATCGGACCACGCGTGAATTTGAGAGGAGGGGTTTTCCGACAAAGATTTTCTCCGTATAATTCACAGGGCGAGCATACGCCACAAAAGTTTTTCATGCTTTCTTCCTGGACTCCGAGGATTTTGGGAAGGGGAATCGACTCTTCCCTCAAAGGGGAGACTTGCTGACTTTGCCGGACAACGATTGAGGTGCCTAAATGACCTTCGATCCGAAGGAGTATCTCTCCAATATCGCCCGAGAGGCTGACCCTCGGGCTGTTCCTGTCACCGCCGATCCCAGAGATGCGACAGCCGTTCTGACGCTTCTGAGAATCGTGGACCATCTCAGGGGAGACAACGGGTGTCCCTTCGACCGAAAACAGACTCTTAAAGGATTGCTCTCTGATCTCAAGGATGAGGTTTACGAGTTAGAGGAGTCCCTTGAAGACGGGGATCTCCACAACCTTTCCCGCGAAATGGGAGACGTCTTCTTAATCCTTTTTATGGCTCGACGAATTCTCTGGGAGCAGACGACCGTATCCCTGGGGGAGATTCTCGATGGCGCCTCCCTGAAGATGGTCTCCCGACATCCCCACGTCTTTGAATCTCCCGACCCCGAAAAAAGCCTCGAAGCCATCTGGGAGACATGGGAAGAGAAGAAACGGGCAGAAGCGGTTCACCAGGATCGCCGGTCCGTTCTCGACGGGATTCCCCGGACCATGCCGGCGCTTCAGGCGTCCGCCCGACTGGGGCAAAAGGCAGGTCGCGTCGGATTTGACTGGACGTCGAGTCAGTCCGTGCTAGACAAGGTCGAGGAGGAATGCGCTGAAATTCGGGCCGCAACATCGGAAGGTCCGGGCAGACTCGCCGAAGAAATTGGAGATATGCTTTTCGCCATGGCTCAATTTGCCCGACTCTCTGGAGTTCGTCCGGAGGAGGCCCTCGCAGAGGCAAACAAAAAATTCAAGAGGCGATTCATCTCCATGGAAGAGCAGGCGACCAGAGAAAGCAGAGCCCTTTCATCGCTCTCTCCCGAAGAATGGGCAAGACTTTGGGAGAACGCCAAAAACAGACGTTACCCACCTGAAGGAGATTGAGCATGGGACATCCGACCGCCCTTGTCACGGGTGCAACCTCGGGCATCGGACTCTCTGTCGCCCGGGGACTTCTCGATAGGGGGTATTTCGTTCTCATGACGGGCCGTAACGGGGAGGCCCTAGACAAAGAAAAATCCAGGGCACGCTCCCAGGGAAGGTCGATCGAAACCCTTGCCTGCGACCTCTCCCGTCAAAAAGATGTTGAAACACTCATTGAAGTCACTCGCGCTGCCTTTCAGGATAAAGTCGACATCCTTGTGAACAATGCCGGCATTGCGACCTTTGCCTCGATCGAAGAGACCTCCCCCGAAGAGTTCGATCATATTATCTCTGTGAATCTCCGGGCCCCCTACCTTCTCTCCCGAGCGATCCTTCCACTGATGAAATCACAAAAGGATGGACTGATCGTCAACATCTCTTCCGTTGCAGGAATTGATGCCTGGTCCGGTTCCTCCCTCTACTCCATGACAAAGTTTGCCCTTCGGGGACTGACCGGATCACTCCTTGCCGAAGGCGCCCCTTTTGGAGTCAAAGCCGTGGCCATCTGCCCCGGATATGTGGCCACACCCCTTGTCGCCGGGGCACCCGTAAGCCATGAGGAGATGATCCAGCCCGAGGATATCTTGAAGACCATTCTCTATCTTACGGACCTCTCCCCCGCGGCCGTCAC
Organism: Nitrospirota bacterium; assembly: GCA_021802325.1. Next base: position 225 of record JAKAAM010000103.1, on the reverse strand, counting down.
GGGGGATATTGTCATGAAGCGCCTGGGAGGGCTCTAAAAACGGACTGACGATAAGATCGAGGGAAAATTCGGATGATCAAGGCGCTCATCAAAAAAATTGGAACAGGACCTTCCGGACACCGAGACCTCTCTCACGACGAGGCACGGGAGGCAGCCGGGATTCTCCTCTCTGATCAGGCAACCCCGGCCCAAGTCGGAGCTCTTCTCCTGGGAATGCGCCTCAAG
>JAKAAM010000102.1 GCA_021802325.1 Nitrospirota bacterium | reverse complement strand
CCCCTCTCTTGGGGACCCCTCTGTGTTTGGTAATCTAAAAGTAGACCACTTGGGAGGGAAGTAGGAACAAAAAAATAGACCACCCCGAAACCCTGATCCTGTAAAGTTGTTGTTGCGAAGGACAACACTTTATCAGGAGGAAGAAAGGATGATCGGAATGGTCGATATTGAGTTTATCAAGAAGAAGCACTTTCAGGAAGGGTGGTCGATTCGCCATCTTGCCAAGGTTCTGGCGATTAACCGGATCACGGTTCGCAAGGTCCTGGCGGCGACAGAGATTCCGCGATACCGATTGAGCGTAGAGAAGCCGGCCCCAATCATGGGTCCGATGAAAGGACTCATTGAACAATGGCTGAAAGAGGATGCGAATCGTCCTCGAAAACAGCGACATACGGCGCGACGGATCTACCGACGGCTCGTGGAGGAGCACCAGTTTCCCGGAAGCGAAAGTTCGGTCCGAAAATGTGTCCAAAAGCTTCGGGGAGAGGGCGCGGAAGTCTTTATCCCCTTGGAAGCGGAGGCGGGGAAGATGGGCCAAGTGGACTGGGGAACGGCAGATGCCCTGATCGCAGGGGTTGAGACAACCCTCCATCTCTTTGTTCTCCGGCTTCGGCACAGTGGCGTCGCTTTCGCCCGGGCCTATCGCAATGAAGTCATGGAGTGCTTTCTGGATGGGCATAGGGAGGCCTTTGAGTGGCTGGGAGGCATTCCCCGAACCCTGGTCTACGACAATCTGAAATCCGCGGTGACTCGGATTCTGACAGGACCGGACAGGGAAGAGTCAACGCAGATGAGTGCCTTGCGGGCCCACTATCTGTTTGACAGCGCTTTTTGTCGACCCGGAAAGGGGAACGAGAAGGGATCTGTCGAGAATGGCGTCGGCTACATTCGTCGTAACGCCCTGGTGCCGCTTCCCGAGGTGCGAACATTGGAGGAGTTGAACAGCCAGCTTCTGGAGTGGTGCCGTCGGGACAAGGAGGGAAGAAAAAACTGGACGGAAGAGTCCCAGGCCCTGTCCCCGCTTCCGAACGTTCCCTTCCCCTGCTGCCGAACCCGTCTTCTGAAGGTCTCTCCCCAACTGCTGATCTCGGAGGGCACCAACCGATATTCCGTGCCGTGGGGATACCAAGGGAAAAAGGTCGTCTGCCATGTCTTCCCCGAGCGGGTTGAGATTGCGGACAGAGACCATGTGATCGCCTCCCATGCTCGTCTTGAGGGGAAACATGGTCTCCAGATCGATATCCGTCATTATCTGCCCGTCTTGGAGCGGAAGCCCCGGGCCATCACAGGCATGGCCTCCTTCCGGACACTTCCCGCCGTTTTTATCCGTGTTCGAGATCATCTTGTCTCCTCGCTCCGACGGGAGGGATGGAAAGAGATGGTGGCCATCCTGCTTCTTTTGCAGACCTATCCCATGAAAAGCGTCGAGACAGCGTTGGCGAAGTCGGAAGCGGCCGGATCCATCCGGGCCGACACCGTCCGCCAATTCCTGCTTCTGGAATCAGCGCCTCCCGTTCCCCTTCCGGCCCTTCTCCCGGACAGGCTTCAGGACATCGTGGTTCCCCTCAATACCCCGGATCATTTCGATGCCCTTTTGTCCGTGGGAGGTCTTCGATGACTCTTGATAACCTGGAACTTCAGATCGATCAAAGCGCGTTGACCCTCAAGTTGCCGGGACTCCGGAGAGCCTTTCGTGAAAAGTTCCGGGAAGGGCTCGAGGTCGGGCTCTCTCCCCTGGAGTATCTGAATGCGTGCCTGGACGCTGAGGTGGCCAACAGGCAGGAGAATGAGCTTCGACGCAATCTCGCGGCCGCTCGTTTTCCGGTGATAAAAACACTCGACATGTTCGACTTCCCCACCATTCCCTCCCTGTCCAAGGAAAAGATCCGAGACCTTTCCTCCGGAAAGGCCTGGTCTGCACATGAAAATGTGCTCCTTGTTGGACAGGTGGGAACCGGAAAAACTCATATTGCCATTGCCTTGGGAATGGAAGCGCTGAAAAGCGGGGCCAAGGTACGCTTTGTGACGGCCCCCGCATTGATCCAGGACTTGATCCTGGCTGAAAAAGAGGGGCGACTCTCCAAGTTCTTCAGACAATGGAGGCGCTTCGATCTTGTCATCATCGACGAGCTGGGATATGTCTCCCTGGGTCCCGGAGGACCGCTTCTCTTTCAGTTCTGCTCGGATCGCTATGAACGGGGCAGTCTTCTCATCACCTCGAATCTTGAATTTTCTCGGTGGTCGGAGGTCTTCTCAGATCCCTCCCTGACAACCGCTCTCTTGGATCGACTGACTCACCATGCCCATGTGCTGGTATTCCAAGGGGAGTCTTACCGATTTAAGGAGAGTCACAACAGAAAGACAGGAAAACCCCCAAAAGCTCTCTGATTTTTTATCCCTGGGGTGGTCTATTTTTTTGTTCCCAGGGTGGTCTACTTTTTCATTGACATTCACACCGCCCCGTCGAGATCGTTGTCTGGGAAAAGCACAAGGTGCAAAACACCGGGCACATCACCTTTGAAAAAAACTCCTACTCGGTTCCCTACTTCCACATCAAAAAAGACGTCTGGGTCAAGGCGGG
>JAKAAM010000022.1 GCA_021802325.1 Nitrospirota bacterium | reverse complement strand
GGAGGAAGGCGAGGGCCGCCAGTAGAAAGTGGGCTTAAATGGGTTGACGGGATGAAAAAAAGAAGCCCTAGTCGAGGAGTTCCCGGGCAATACGCATCGTCTGGGGGGACATTTTTTCGCCCCCGAGCATGCGGGCGATTTCCCGGACCCGGTCTTCTCCGGTGATCGGCGAAATCCGTGAGTGAGTATGGCCCGCCTCGGTCACCTTCTGAACCAGCAGATGGTGGTCTCCCTTTCGGGCGACCTGATGCAGGTGCGTGATGGCCAGGACCTGGCGACGCCGTCCGATTTCCTTGAGGAGATCTCCCAGAACCTCCCCGACCTCCCCTCCGATCCCCGAATCGATTTCGTCGAAGACGAGGGTCGGCACTTCGTCGAGATCGGCCAGAACGGCCTTGATCGCCAAAAGAACCCGGGAGATCTCGCCCCCTGAGGCGACCTGGCCCAACGGACATTCCGGCATTCCTGGATTGGCCGAAAACAGGAACTCCACCTTTTCCATCCCGAAAGGTCCCCCCAAAGGATCGGAATAGGGATCGGTCGATACCGAAAAAGAGGGGTGGTCGATCCTCAAACGGCGAAGAACGGCGCAGACGGCTTCGGAAAAGCGTCCGGAGGCTTCCCGCCTCAGGGCTCCCAGAGACCTCCCCACCTCCCGGAGAGATTTTTCAGCCGCCAGGATCCGGCAATCCATCTCCTCCAGGACCCGATCCGCCTCTCCGGCGACTTCCGCCGTCACCTGCTCCAGGTGACGGACAAGCTCTTCCGGGCGGACCCGGTATTTCTGGGCGAGCCGCCGAAAGAGGCTGAAGCGTTCTTCCAGGGCCGCAAGCTTTTCCGGGTCCATTTCCATGGATTCGCGATACCGGTGAAGCTCATGCGCGCTGTCCTTCAGGATCTCCGTCGCCTCTTCGAGCGCCGTCCGGAGGGGCTGCAGGGTCGGGTCCAGCGAGAGAATATGGTCGAGGTCGGAGGCGACGCGGCCCATAAGGGCGAGGACACTTTGATCGTCCTCATAGAGGGCTCCGTAGGAGCGCCCGGCCACCATGAGGATTTCCTGGAGATTGAGCTGGGCCGACAGCATTTGGGAAAGCTCTTCGAACTCTCCAGGTCGACCGGAGAGCAGCTCCGCATCCTCACGCATCCGGATCCGCTCCTCCCGTTCCCTAAGATCGCGATCCCTCTGCGCAGCAATCTCCTCACGCTCGCGTCTGAGGGCAAGGATCTCCCGCCGCAGTCCTTCAAAGCGTTCGGAAAGCTCTGTGGCTCCCGCAAAGGCATCGAGGTAGTGGCGGTGGGCCTCGCTTTTTACGAGACGATGGTTCTCTCCCTGACCGACGAGGTCGAAAAGGATCTCCACAAGACTTTGGAGCTGGGATGTGGAGACGGACTGCCCGTTGACGGTCTGACGAAATCGCCCATTTGCGGTGACCACCCGGCGAATGACAAGGTCTTCGTCTGAGGAAAGAATCTCTGTCAAAGATTCGGGAATCGGCAGGGAAGGAGCAGAAAAGGACGCTTCGACAATGCCTTCAGGGCAGCCTGGGCGAACTGAAAGGCCCCGGGGCTTTTGCCCCGAGACCAGAAAAAGCGCATCGACCAGAAGAGACTTTCCAGCACCCGTCTCTCCTGTGATGACCGTCAGCCCCTCATCAAAAGAGACCGACATCTCCTCGATCGTGGCAAAGGCGGCGATTCGAAGATGGGAAATCACTCGGGTCAGGCCGCCAGAAGCTCTTCAATCTTTTCCTTGAAGGTTTTCTTGCTCTGGGCCCCGACAAGCTTGCTCACGACCTTCCCGTCCTTGAAAAAGATCAGTGTGGGGATCCCCATCACCTGGTAGCGGACCGCGATATCCTGGTTGTCGTCGGTATTGAGCTTCATGAAGGTCACGCGGCCCTTGTATTCTTCCGCCAGCTCATCCACGACAGGAGCGACCATGCGGCAGGGTCCGCACCAGGGAGCCCAGAAGTCGACCATGACAACGCCCTTCGATTCGAGAACACGCTTGTCCCACTCGGCCGTAGACACATCCCCAACATTTTCACTCATCGAGACTCTCCTCCTCGGATCTGTTTGAACCGTTTATATTGAGATGCTACCGGGAATCGTTGTCTAAAACGATCTCGCAAATCTCCCTTGAAGATTTATTTTACAACATTCCTGAAGCCCCGCGAAATCGGTCAGGGCAAAAAAAAAGGGGGGAAAATTCCCCCCCCCATTCGGAAACGAAAGGCTTAATACATGTCTCCCATTCCGCCGGCACCGGGCATGGCCGGTCCTTTGGCTTCCTTCTCGGGCAGTTCGCAGATCATGACTTCGGTCGTGAGCAGGAGCCCGGAAACCGAGGCCGCGTTCTGGAGCGCCGTCCGGGTGACCTTGGTCGGATCGATGATGCCAGCCTGGATCATGTCCACATAGGTTTCGGAAGCCGCATCAAAGCCCATGGAGCCCTTTTCGTGACGGACCCGCTGTAGGACCACTGAGCCCTCGAGACCTGCGTTGTGGGAAATCTGGCGAAGCGGCTCTTCAAGCGCCCGCTTGATGATGCTGACACCGATCTTCTGGTCGCCTTCCGCCTTCACATGCTCAAGGACGGCCGACGATCTGAGAAGGGCCACGCCGCCACCGGGGACGATTCCCTCTTCGACAGCGGCCTTCGTCGCATGAAGCGCGTCTTCCACGCGGGCCTTCTTCTCTTTCATTTCCGTTTCGGTTGCGGCGCCGACATTGATGACCGCCACACCGCCCACGATCTTGGCGAGTCTCTCCTGAAGCTTTTCCCGATCGTAGTCGGAGGTCGACTCTTCGATCTGGGTCTTGATCTGCTTCACACGCGCCTGAATCTTGGCATGCTCTCCGGCTCCTTCGACGATGGTCGTGTTGTCCTTGTCGATGGAGACCCGCTTTGCCCGGCCGAGGTCGGACAGCTTGACGTTTTCAAGCTTGAGACCAAGGTCCTCGGCAATCATGGTGCCATTCGTCAGGATCGCGATATCCTCGAGCATTGCCTTTCTCCGGTCCCCGAAGCCGGGAGCCTTTACTGCAGCCACATTGAGGGTTCCGCGAAGCTTGTTGACCACCAGGGTCGCCAGGGCCTCGCCTTCAACCTCTTCCGCGATGATCATGAGTGGGCGGCCCATCTTGGCGATCTGCTCAAGAATGGGGAGAAGGTCCTTCATGTTGCTGATCTTCTTTTCATGGATCAGGATGTACGGATTGTCGAGAATGACCTCCATCCGCTCCTGGTCGGTGACGAAATAGGGAGAGACATATCCCCGGTCGAACTGCATTCCCTCCACAACGTCGAGCGAGGTGGTCATGCTCTTCGCCTCTTCGACCGTGATCACACCATCCTTGCCGACCTTGTCCATGGCATCGGCGATAAGACGACCGATCTCGGCATCATTGTTTGCGGAGATCGTGGCGATCTGGGCAATCTCCTTCTTGTCCTGACAGGGCTTGCTCAGCTTCTTGAGCTCCTCGATCACGGCAGAAACGGCCAGATCGATCCCGCGCTTGATGTCCATCGAGTTGGCACCGGCGGTCACATTCTTGACCCCCTCGCGATAGATGGCATGGGCCAGGACGGTCGCGGTGGTGGTTCCGTCACCTGCGATATCGCTGGTCTTGGAGGCCACTTCTTTCACGAGCTGGGCACCCATGTTCTCGTAAGGGTCCTTGAGCTCAACTTCCTTGGCGACCGTCACACCATCCTTGGTGATGGTAGGGGCGCCGAACTTCTTGTCGATAACGGCGTTGCGACCTTTGGGACCCAGGGTCACCTTCACCGCGTCCGCGAGGGCGGCGACTCCGCGTAGCACGGCATTCCGGGCCTCTTCACTGTAAACCATCTGTTTTGCCATCGCATTTCCTCCCGAAAAATTCATGATTTAATTTTATTTGATGGATCGTTTTAGACTTTCCCGCTCTCTTGCTCAGGAAACAAAAACGCCCAGGATATCTTCTTCCCGCAGAATCAGGTAATCCGTCCCATCGATCGAGATCTTCGACCCCGAATACTTGTCGAAGAGAATCGTGTCACCCTTCTTCAGGGACTTCACCTCTTCACCGATCTCCTCCACCTTGCCTTTCTGAGGCTTCTCTTTTGCGGCGTCAGGAATGTACAACCCACCCTGGGTCTTTTCGACCTCTTCCGCATAGCTCACAAAAACACGATCCTTCAATGGCTTAAATTTCATACACACCTCCATTTTCAATGTTGAAACCGGGTTTTAGCACTCACACCCACTGAGTGATAAAAGGATAACAAAGGGAAAGGAAATTGGCAAGTCTTTTTTAACGAGGAAATAACCGGAAAGAATACAAGAAGGGAGGCGGGGGCCAAAAAGATAGCCCCCGGAGATCAGCCTTCCATCTTTCGCTTGAGGATCCGGATGGCGGTATTCAGCTGATTGTCACCCTTCCCGGAGGGAATGGGATAGACGAGGTGTTTCTGGATATTGGCGGGAGGAATGATCACATGGTGTTCTTTCCCGTCGGGATTGAGAAAATGATGCTTCAAATCCACCTCGCGGGGAACGGAAATGGGCCTGGCCCCTTTCGGAATTTTCTCCTTGACGATGATGTCAGGAGTAATCCCGTAATCCTGGATCGATCGGCCCGATGGGGTGAAATAGCGAGCTGTCGTCAGGCGGAGAGCCGATCCGTCAAAGAGAGGAAGAATCGTCTGAACCGAGCCCTTTCCGAATGTCTGAGTGCCGACGATCGTCGCGCGGTGGTAATCCTGAAGCGCTCCGGAGACGATCTCCGCCGCAGAAGCGGTTTCCGTGTTGACAAGAATCACGACCGGAACGCGTGGAAAATCTTCTCCCCCATGAGATCGGAAGGCCCGCTCCTGACGGCGCCCCTTCATCGAAACAACCACCTTGTTGTCGGGAATGAAGAGCGAGGAGACGTCCACCGCGCTTGTCAGCAGACCGCCAGGGTTGTTACGGAGGTCGATTACGAGAGCGCGCATTCCCTTGCGGTCGAGCTTCTTCAGGGTTGCGTCGAGATCCCGTGCCGTGTTTTCCGAAAACTCCCGGACGAGGACGTATCCGATATGGTCCTTCAGCATGCGGTATTTGACCGTGTGGATCTTGATGACCTCCCGGACCAGATCGAAGTCCCTGGCCTTGAAGACCCCCTTCCTGAAAACCGTAAGCACCACATGGGTTCCCGGCCTTCCCCTCATTGTCCTGACAGCCTTGGCGAGGCCAAGGGACGCCGTGCTCACCCCATTGACCCGGATGATCTCGTCCCCCGACTTGATCCCCGCCCGAAAAGCAGGGGAGTCGTCGATGGGGGCCTGAACAATGATACGGTTCCCTTCGGTGGTGATCTTGATTCCGACACCGCCAAAGCGCCCCTGGGTGTTGATTTCGAGATCGTGATATTCCTGGGGGGTCATATATTCGGAGTGGGGATCGAGCGAGGCCACCATGCCCCGAATCGCACTATCGAGGACCGGCTGTGCCGGGATCTTGTCGACGTAATCGTTCTGGATCAGGGCGTAGACCATGGAAAAGATCTTGAGACTCTTGTCCGTTCCCCCATCCGCCAGAACCGCATGGCCGACTCCGCCGACCAGAATCCCGACTGCAAGGACAAGCAGGATGTTTCCCGTTTTCATGACCCACTTCCAGCCTGATCGGTTCGACCCATTCTTGAAACCCGGAAGATGCATAAAGATCCTTATAATGGTACTCCCGAGGGTCCTGCCGGAGCCCGGGAGGCTTTCGAGAAGAGATACGGCTCAACAAATCGTGATTTGAGAATATCATGCATCGCCCGGTATTACAACACGGGCGCCGGCCTTCGCGCGGGCTTCCCCCTTCAGTGCGAAAGGAATCCCATCGGACTCATTGGCTTCCCCCGACGGGTCACTCCGAAAAAGAGGGTCGACCGTCCACGCGTTCCCCCCCGCCCCACCGTTCCGAGGATTCCCCCCTCCGGGATCCTCTGGCCCTCCTTGGCGAAGATATGGTCGAGGTGGCCGTAAAGGGTATAAAGATGATCCCCGTGGGCCAGAATGACCAGGCGTCCGTATCCTGTATAGGCTCTCGCAAAGAGAACCTTTCCCGGCCAAGCCGCTCGGACGCGGGAACCGACTCCGGCCGCAATATCGATGCCATCGTGGAACGGTCCGAAACGCTCGATGATCCGGCCATGGACCGGCCACTGGAAGACCGTGTGGCCCGGTACGGGAGGATGGGCGAAGCGTTCGCTGGCTGAGGTCCTGCGCCGCATCCGTTCTAGCCTGGCAATCAGGTTCATCAGCTTTCGACGGCGCCTGAGAATCGAACGGTTGTCCTGGGCGATGGCCTCTTCTTTTTTCTTAAGCCGGGCGATCTCGCTCTGGGTTCCGGTCATCTTTCTCTTGAGACGCGCCTCCTCCTTTTCGCGATTTTCCAGAAGTCTCTTTTCGTGATTCTGGATCGTCTTCAACTGGGCCCGACTGAGGCGAAGCCGATTTTCCTTGTTCCTGTATCCGTGAAGCAGGGAGTCGAGATGAGTTGTCTGATCGGCAAGGATATTGGACCGCAGGATAAGGTCGGGTTGAATGTCGGTTCCATCGAGACGGGACAGCGAGACCTCCGCCAAGCGCGTGAGGAGCCTTGATTCAAGCGATCCTTTTTCGCGAAGGTCGGCGTCGACGATCACCCCAAGATGGGCCATGGCGCGATCGAGGCGCCTGATGGCCTGGCGATCCTGGATCTCGCGGATCTGAAGCCGCTCGACCTGAAGGTGGAACGACTCAAGCTTGACCCTCAGCTTGAGGATCCTGACCTTGAGCTTGAGGCGACGGCCCTTGTATCGTCTCAGCCGATCCTTGTTTTTTGCGAGCCGGAGTTTCAGTGTTCTCATTTCCCGCTCCCGGGCATCGAGCTTTTTCTCGATCGAACGAATCGAAGGATTCGAGGCGGCAAAAACCTTGTTCGGGGTTATCCCGCCTCCTGAAGGGAAAAAGATCAGGAGGAAAAGCAGGAAAAGAAGATCTGTGCGAGCTGCCCCAGTCTTCCGGGAGGAGGGATTTTCCGGAAATTGCGGAATCACGGCCGAAGAACGTCCGGGCTCTTGGACGACAAGGGAAGGATGAGACAGACAAGGCCCCCGAGAAGGCCGATGGCCCCGCAAAATACGGGAAAGAGAATCCAGAGATGGCTTGCGATGGGATTGGCTCCCATGGCTCCGACCATAAACGGATTCTGGAGACCAGGATAAAGGATCGTTCGGAAAAGCCAGACGAGAAAGATTGCGATGGAAGAAGCCAGCATCCCCCACAAGGCTCCGGAGGGGAGACGCAAAATGACGGGGGGAGAGTCTCCCTTCTTTTCGAAGGGAGCGGAGGGGGGGGGCGGCAAATCCTCCTGCCGCTGGAAGATCGCGCTCCTCGTGGCGGCCTGAGCCCGAGCCTCCCGGGACCGTGATCCCGGGAAAAGATGCGCCCAGAAAGGCAGTGAAATCCTCCCCCAGTAGAGGGCCAGCCCCACAAGAAGAAGTCCCCCGAGAACCACGATCCCCTTCCGCACACCCAGGGAGATTCCGGCAAGGGCGTCCACCCGGGAGACCCAGTCGGGATTGAAAACGATTTCCTTGATTTCAGAGTCATTCTTGAGAATTTGGCGAATGGAGGAGATCTGCTCCGAAAGCGTCACGAAATGTCCATCCGGAGTCTGCCCCAGGGAGACGGCCACCGAAAGGATCCGACGGCTGGTCGCCCTTCCGGTCCTGCTTTTTTGATCGGGTGCCTGAAGGGCAGAGAGGCTTCCTGTCCCTGCAATCTTTTCCATCGTGGCGGTGAGGCCCTGGATTTCTTTGGGAGAGGGAGGCGTGTCGAAGATCAGAAGAATATGGGCTGCCGAGGCGGTTTCAAGACGCATGTTGTCGAGAATCAGAAAGACTGTCGATGTCCAGAAAAGAAAAAGGAGGATGAGGGAAGAAAAGGCCAGGTTGGCCATCAGCCAGAACCAGGAACGGGCAGAAGACGCCGGAGGCGCCTCAGTATCAGGATGTGACATTCCTACAGCTCTTTCGCGCATCAGGGCGCACTCGGAAGGAATTCAGGACGACCCGGGCTCAAGGGCCTTTCGACAGAAGAGTGGGCGATGATGACGGGAAAGCCCATATCTCCTGATCGCCTCCCTATGATCCTTTGTTCCATACCCCTTGTGGATCCGAAAGCGAAACTCCGGGAATTCGGAATCGATCTCGCCCATATATCGGTCACGCGCCACCTTTGCCAGGATGGAGGCTGCCGCGATCGAAAGGACCATTCCGTCCCCACCCACGACGGCCGTCTGTGGGAAAGGAAGGTCCGCAATGAGGTCTTTTCCATCGACGGCGACCAGAATTGAGTTCTCTCTCAGGAACGTTTGGGGGAGCGTCTGGAGGGCCCTTCCCATTGAGAGCATGGTCGCCCTCCGAATGTTGAGACGTTCTATCTCGTCGACCGAGGCCCATCCCAAGGCAGTAAAAAGGGCGTTTTCCTCGATCCAGCGGGAGAGGGTCTCCCGTTTTTCCGGAGTCAATAGTTTTGAGTCAGCGATTCCATAACCTGCAAAACGTTCGACTGGAAGGGGAAAGACCACACAGGCCGAGGTCACTGGACCCGCCAAGGCTCCCCGACCAACCTCGTCCACTCCTGCGACGAGCCAGGGAAACCGGCCATCGGACAAGCCTGAGACGGCGAGCGCCTCCCACGTCCCATCCATCACGGGACGAACGCCTGCGGTGGTGGGTTACTCTTCCTTGGCCTCTTTCAGGCGAGCAGCCTTTCCCTTTTTGTCGCGCAGGAAGTACAGCTTTGCCCGACGGACACGGCCAGAACGGACATGGTCCACCTTGATGACCTGGGGAGAATGGACCGGGAAGGTCCTCTCGACTCCGACCCCAAAGGAGATCTTCCGGATCGTCACCATTTCCCGCGTTCCCCCACCACGAATCCCGATCACAACCCCTTCGAAAACCTGAATCCGTTCTTTTTCTCCCTCGACAACCTTGGTGTGAACCCGAACGGTTTCTCCCACCGACAGCTTCGGGGCTTCCTCTTTCATGAACAATTGCTCCACCTGATCAAGTACCTGCATGACTCACCTCGTGATTGTGTCCGATTTGTCGGACACTTGGTTAACGGGAAACACTGGCCTGGTCTCCGCCAAGATCCGGCCTCACGGCTTGTTGTTTCCTGCGGGAGACATCCTCTCTGTAGCGCCGAATGGCCTGATGATCCCCCGAAAGAAGGACCTCAGGAACTTCGCTCCCCCGAAAGACACGCGGCCTCGTGTATTGGGGGTAATCGAAGGATCCGTTTGAAAAAGTTTCGTTCACCGGCGAACTTTCGTTGGAAAGGACGCCAGGAATGAGCCGTACGACCGCATCCACCATCAGGGAGCAGGGAAGCTCCCCTCCCGACAGGATATAGTCTCCGGCAGACCATTCCTCTAGGGGATATTGATCAAGGATCCGCTGGTCGATTCCCTCATAATGACCGCAAAGGAAAAGAAGGGGGCGCGCACTTCTCGCCCATTCCTCCGCGACCGACTGGGAAAATCTCTGTCCCTGAGGCGATGGATAAAGTAGCCGAGGCGGTTCTTCTCCACTCAGTTCCTCGAGGATACCCATCGAAAGGTCAAGGGCATCGGCCAAGGGCTCCGGTTTCAGGACCATCCCCCCGCCCCCTCCAAAGGGATAATCGTCGACGGAATGATAGGAGCCCGTTCCGAAATCCCTGAGATTCCAGGTGTAATACTGGACGAGACCTTTGGTTTCCGCCCGGCCGAGGATACTGGTGCTGAAAATGGAGCGGAGCATCTCAGGGAAAAGAGTGATGGCCCCTATATGCCGACAATGCCCCATTGAACATACACCTCACGCCTGTCCCTGTCTATCCGCGGAACGAGCGGTTCGACATAAGGGCATAGGATCTCTCGTCCCTTTGCGTCGATGGCCAGCAGATCCTGCCCCGGTCTTTCATAAAACCCGCTGATATATCCAACATCTGTTCCGGTCAGCGAGTCCAGCACACGCATCCCGATCAAATCGGATATTTTCTGGGCCTCTGAGTCATCAGGAATCCAGTCATCCGGACCCTCCCAGAAAATATCCCACCCGGAGATTTCCTTAAGAAGCTCGGGGGAGTCAATCCCCTCCCATTTGACAAGGAGGACATCTCCTTTCCACTCGGTGTCCTCGAGGACAAGCCTTCGACTCTTTCCATTCACCCGGGAAGGAGTCGCAAGGTGGAAGGTTTCCCCACGATCATCCAGAAAGCGGTCGGGATTATCGGAAAGAACAGAAACTCTCCCGAAACCCCGGACACCAAAGGGGCGCCCCATCTTCCCGACCAAAATTCCCTGGTCCGAAGGATCCGGATTCACCACCGGCACACCGTTACCTCAATGGCCCTTTTGAGAGCGGGAATGACGAAGCCCTCCCTTTGCCTGCTGAAGGCAGGAATCCTTGGAATGAGGCGGTGATTTCCTCTCAAGAAGCCGTTGAAGTCGCCTTCTTGATAAGACGGGCAACCGTGTCAGTTGGAGTGGCCCCATTAGAGATCCAGGAATCGATTCTTTCCCGGTTGATCTTGATCTCACCTTCGTTCTGTTTGGGGGCATAGGTCCCCACCACTTCGATGAAACGTCCGTCCCGGCGGGATCTGGAATCCGCCACAACGATCCGGTACACAGGCAGTTTCTTTCTTCCATGTCTTGCAAGCCGAATATGAACAGCCACACATCCTCCTTCAGTCCGGATAGTCCGGATTGTGTCGATCGGTTGTCCCGATCAGAATGGGAACATCGATCTCAACGACCGGTTCCCCTTGGATTTTAGCGCCGTGCGCATCATGCGCCGGGCCTGGTCAAATTGTTTTAAAAGCTGGTTGACCTGTTGCACGCTCGTCCCAGATCCGCTGGCGATACGCTTTCTCCGGTTCCCGTCGATCACGTCCGGATGATCACGCTCTTCGTTGGTCATAGAAAATATGATCGCTTCCGTCCGCTTCAATTCTTTTTCGACCAACTGCATGTCGACCTTGGATTTGAGGGAAGCCCCGCCAGGAATCATCCCCATGAGGTCATCAAGCCCTCCAAGCTTTTTCATGCCCTGAATCTGCTGGAGGAAATCGTTCAACGTCATTTGATTGTTTCCCATTTTCCGGACAAGTGTCTCGGCCTGTTCCTGGGAAACAAGATTCCTGGTTTTCTCGACAAGGGTTTCGATATCGCCCATTCCGATGATGCGTGAGGCCATGCGCTCGGGAATGAAGGGTTCCAGGCGATCCAGCTTTTCTCCGGCCCCCGTAAACTTGATCGGCTTTTTCAAGACGCTCCGGATCGACAAGATCGCGCCTCCGCGCGTGTCTCCATCAAGCTTCGTGAAGACCACCCCATCGATTCCCACGGCCTGATCGAAGGCCGTGGCCACCGAAACAGCCTCCTGGCCCTGCATGGCATCGGCCACAAGCAGGCACTCCTTGGGAGCGTATAACGACTTGAGAGTTTTAAGCTCATCCATGAGTTCGTCATCGACGGTCAAACGGCCGGCGGTATCCACGATCACAATCTCATACATTCCCTGGACAATGCGTTTTCGAACCGACGGAACCATCTCCTGGGGACGCGTGACACCCGCCTCCGGCCCGATGACGGGGACGCCGATCTGCTCTCCAAGGATCCGGAGCTGATCCACGGCCGCCAGGCGGGCCAAGTCGCTCGCCACAAGAAGGACCCGACGACCCTGGGTCTTGAAATGAAGGGCGATTTTGGCGGCAGTCGTTGTTTTTCCTGAGCCTTGAAGCCCCATCATGAAGATGATGGTCGGGGGCTTCGAGGAGAGGGCAATATTCGCGCGATGGTCCCCGAGAATGTGAACCATCTCCTGGTAAACTTCCGTGATGACCTGTTGGGCAGGAGTCAGCCCTGTTTTTCGGGCCTGGCCCACGAGGCGACTTCCCAACGTCTCCGTAAATTCCTTGACAACGGGAAGGCTCACATCAGCTTCCAGAAGCGCGACCCTCAACTCCCGAAGGGCTTCCTCGACGGCCGCATCGGTCAGACCTCCGCGACCTGTCAGCTTTTGAAAAATCCCTTCAAAACGGCCTGTCAGGCTTTCGAACATTGAGGTTATCCCTTGACCTGGCTGGACTTGAGGCTGGATTTGAGGATTCGGCTCTGCTTGAAATAGGGAACCTTCTTCGGGGCAACGACCACCGAGGATCCGGTCCGCGGGTTTCGGGCCTTTCTCGTCGCTCTTGTTCTGACGCGCAACACGCCAAAATCCCGGAGTTCGACGGTATCACCGGAACGCAGGCCGTCCTTCATGGAATCGAGAAACAGATCGATCATCATACGGGCATCTTCTCGCCTGATTCCGGGAAATTGCCTTGCCAGCCTTTGTACAAGCTCACCTTTGGTCATTGTTTGTCCCGCTCCTTCTCTGGTAAGAGGTTATCGGAGAATGGCATGTCCCGGCAGTATGGACCAGAACCCAGCCGGTTGTTGCGCTACGGACTCCAACATGTTGTTGATCTGCGACGAAAGCATTTTATCCAGAAAACTTTTTTCGGGAAAGGTCCTAATCACGGGTGATCCAGTGATATGAGCCAATTTTGTCGCTTCGGCCACCGCATCCTGATAATCCCCCAACTGGTCCACGAGATGATTGGAAATGGCCGAACGCCCCGTAAAGACACGGCCGTCCGCCAAGGGCCTCAGGACCTGAACCGGAATGTGGCGCCCTTTCGCCACATCCGAAATGAATTGCTGGTGCATCTCATCCAGGACGGATTGTAAATAAGCCTTTTCTTCTGGAGTCATGGGCCTGAAAGGCGACCCGGCGTCCTTCAAAGCTCCACTTTTCATGACCTCACTCTGAATTCCAATTTTTTTCATGAGATCCTGAAATTCGGCGAGCTCCATGATAACACCGATACTTCCGGTGAGCGATCCCGAACTTGCCACGATCCTGTCACAAGCTGAAGCAATATAATAAGCGCCGGAGGCTCCAACCGTCCCGATCGACGCGATGATCGGCTTCCCCTTTTTTCGGACCTTCAGAACTTCCTCGTATATGTCCTGAGACGGCACAACAGCTCCGCCGGGACTGTTGATGCGCAGAATGATCGCCTTGATTCTCGGATCCTTGGCAAGAGACCGGATTTGGCGGATGGGCTTTCGCGACGAGAGGATGACCCCAGAAA
>JAKAAM010000021.1 GCA_021802325.1 Nitrospirota bacterium | reverse complement strand
CGCCTTGTGGCCCACCCGGACTTTCCCAAGGGGGAGATCTGGTCGACACGTCTCGACCGGGCCTTTGACCCCCTCCGATTCACCCACAATGTGTCAGGGATCTACCGGCGGGTTCTGGGGGAGGATGTCGACGCCCCCGGAGCCGCCACTGCCGGGGCTCCCCGAGGAGAACGATAGACCGTGGTCCAGCCACCCGATGCCAAGCTCTATGAGGGCAAGGCCAAAATCCTCTATGCCACCACCGACCCCCGCATCCTCGTCCAGGAATTCAAGGACGATCTCACCGCCTTCAATGCCCAGAAGAAGGGAACGTTCTTCGGCAAAGGCGCCCTCAACTGCCAGATTTCCGCGGTGCTCTTCGAGCTTCTGGCCAGCCGGGGCGTGCCCGTGCACTTTCGCTCCCTGGAATCCCCCCGGCGCATGCTCATTGACCGTCTCGAGATGGTGCCCCTCGAGGTCGTCGTGAGAAACCGCGTGGCGGGCTCCCTGGCCAAAAGGCTGGGAATTCCGGAGGGAGAGGAGCTCGCCTTCCCGGTACTTGAGTGGTACTACAAGCGCGACGACCTGGGGGATCCCATGGTCAACCGGGATCACATCCGCGTCCTGAAGCTCGCCTCCGATGCCGTTCTCGACAAGATTCGGGAGATTGCGCTCAAGACCAATGAGATTCTCCTGCCCTTCTACCGGGAGCGGGGGATCCTGCTGGTGGACATGAAGCTCGAGTTCGGGTGGAACCCGGCCGGAGATCTGGTCCTGGGCGACGAGATCGACGGGGACACCAGCCGGCTGTGGGATGCCGAGACGGGGGTCAAGCTCGACAAGGATCTCTTCCGGATGGACTTGGGGTCGGTGAAGGACGGATACGAAAAGATTTATGAAAAGGTGGTCGGACATGCCAACGAATCGTGAGACCTCCCGCGTGCGGGTGACGGTTCTCATCCGGATCCGCGACGGGGTTCTCGACCCCCAGGGAGAGGCCGTGAAGCAGGCCCTCAAGGATATGGGACATTCCAGTGTCGAGGATGTCAGGATCGGTAAGATCGTGGAGGTCATCCTTCCCTCCGGACCGGGTCTTCCGGAGCTTGCCAAGGAGTGGTGCGAGCGCCTTCTGGCCAATCCGGTCGTCGAGCGCTATGAAATTGCCTCCATCGATCCGCTCTGACCGAGAGAGAGGTCACAGGATCTCCCGGAGAGCTGGTCCTTCAGGAGAAAAGGGGCGACAGTGAACACATCTCCGGGATTCTTTCGGCTCTGGATCGGGCGACTTTTCTGGGGAACGATCGTCACGGTTCCCCTGGCGATCTTCGTCTTCGTTCTTCTGATGATCGAGGCCGAGCGCCGGGGTCTTGACCATTCCCGGACGGTCCTCTCCGCCTCCCAAAGCCTTCTCTCCGCCGCCATGGTCTCGGGCCATCCCGAAACCGTTCCTTCGGCCATTCGCCGCCTGGCCACTGCCACCGGAACGACCATCGTCCTTCTCCGAAACGACGGCTCCTCCGCCTACTCGGACCAGAAGGCCCTCGACCACATCAAGGCCTACACCGCCATCCCCGATGGCTGGAGGAACACCGTTCACTCTCCCGATGTCTTCCCCTGGCCGTCGACCTCCGTTCCGGAGCGCCTCGCCCACGAGGTCGACCGGATCTTTGCCGAAAAGAACGGCCATCTGGTGGCCGATCGCCAGGGAATGTCCGATCCCATCGATCTCCACGGAGGCTATGCCGTCTGGACCCGGGCCATCCACAACCATACCTCCTGCGCCCGCTGCCATGGCTTCGACAGCGAGGTCCTGGGCCATTGGGTCGTCATTTCCAAAGTGGTTCCGGCCGCCTCCCATGCCGGGCGAATCCTCTGGGGCTTCTGGCCGCTTCCCCTCGTCAACCAGACGATCATCTTTGGCGGCACTGCCGGCCTGGTCCTCGTCTCCCTTTTCTTTGTCTCGGCCCTGGAGAGCTTTCTCCTCAAACGTTCCCTGCGGCCGAAACCAGCCAAGAAAAAATCCGCCCAAGGCAAGGCGGGCGCGAAGGGCCCGGAGTCTCCGGAAGGGCCGGGGGAGGGGGCAGGGGAGGCCGGCGGCCTTCCGGATGGCCCGGAAATCACCGTGAGCTATGAGGGCTGGCAGGAGCTTCACCGGCGTCTTGAGACGCTGGACCATTCCATTGTGGCGCTGGCGGAGGAGATTCCCCGGCCGGGCGTCGTTTCTTCAGGGCAGAAGGAGGAGGTCGAGGTGGTGGAGGTCAATGCCACGCTCCCGGAGATGCTCTCGGACTGGAGTGACCGCTTCGAGATGAGCCTTCAGGAGCTGGAGGCCCATCCCCTGGCCAAGACCGACCCCGCTCTGGGCCGTTTCATCGAAAAGGCCCGGGCCTTCCGTTCCCAGGCCGTCTCCTTTGTGGACCTGGCCCAAGAGGAAAAGGAGCCGGAGAGCTTCGGAGTCCTCAAGGCGCCCTTTTTCGAAGTCCTGAGCGAGGAGCAGAAGGATTGGACCGATCGCCTTCGGGCCGTTCTGGGCCATCTGCATGCCGAGGTCCGGGCGATGGAAGGGGTCACCAAGACGGGCATGAACCGCACCGAAGCTCCCCGGGAGACAGTGGAGAAGGAAACGGCCGCCTCCAAGTCCCCGGAAAAGCCCTCCCGATAAATCGACAAGAATGAAATGAGTCCGGGGAACGAAACACGTCCCGGAAAGGTAAGCGGGGAACCGGGTGACCGGTTCCTTTTTTTCTGCCATGGGAGGATGTGTGGATCCGTCAGCGGGACCTCTTTTGCTTTTTCATTGCGGGACAGGATCGGAGCTGACCCCCGAGAGCCGACAGTTCTTCGGGGAACTTCTCCCGGAGCTCGCCGGGAAGATCCAAGGCCGGGAGAAGGCCTTGGACCTTGCCGTCTGGTGCGTCAACCGTCTCGAAGAGTCGGGTCTCTTCAATGCGGGAAGGGGAGCGATCCCCCAGGCGGACGGGGTCGTGCGCCGCGATGCCGGGGCGATGGACGGTGGGTCGCTGAAGGCCCTGGGCATCAGCCAGGTGAGGGGGGTGTCCTCCATGTCCCGTCTCGTGGCGGCCCTGCACAAAAAGACTCCTCACGTGCATCTGGCCGGAGTCATGGCCGAGCGGTGGGCCCTCCGGAACGGATGGCCGGAGGCCGGCTCCCAGGAGGCGGGACTTCCCGATCCCCTTTCGTTCTGGAACGAGTCGGGGCAGACCGGGTCGGGAACGGTGGGGTGTGTCGTCCGGGATGGGGCGGGCCATCTGGCGGCGGTCACCTCGACCGGGGGCATCGGACGCATGTGGCCCGGCCGGATCGGAGACAGTCCGATCGTGGGCGGGGGATTCTATGCCGACGATGAACTCGGGGCGATTTCCATGACGGGGGTCGGCGAGGCGATCCTGACCTCCGGAGGCGGGGTGGCCATGCTGGTGTCGATCTCCCTGGCGAGGGAGGGTGCGCCATCGGAGTTGGCCAATCAGTGGCTTGCGCGGGTGGAGAAACGCTTTGGTGCCACCGCCGGATGCGTGGGGATCTCCCGGGAGCGGCCTTTTTTTGCCCACACCTCTTCGGTGATGATCCGGGGATATGTGGGAATGGACCGGGTCCTCGTGGAAGACTGCGCCGATCATGATCCTTTTTAAGGAAAAAAAAGGGGAGAGTCCGCTTTTTCGTTGAGTTGGGGAAAAGTCCGGCCGTATAATGAAAGGGAACAGGCCGGACGGCCGTCCGAGGCTTGAGGCAATACCCGGACGGACCGGCCCCGACATGACAGGAGACCTTCCCGTGCCTCATCCCTACTTTGATTACGATCCTTCCGAGGATATAGAAATTCCCTATGCCGAACTCAAGACCGACGGACCCGAATGCCCCTTCTGCGGGGAGCCGACCATGCTTGTCGACGGCGATTTTGTCTGCATCGACTGCAATGGCGGATGGTATGGGCCCGAGATCGGCTGATTGGCCGGAACCTTCCCTTGCGATCTTGACTTAACCTGCCGCCAAACGTACCATTCAGGATTGTCATTCTTTCCAGGGACTCTCTTTTTTTCCCTCCGAACGATATTCTTCCCATTTCATGCCCCCGTAGCTCAGGTGGACAGAGCAGAGGTTTCCTAAACCTTTGGCCGGGTGTTCGAGTCACCCCGGGGGCACCATTTTGCATCCGTAATAAATGCAATAATAGAGATAGTTAAAGAGTTTTAGTCCGTTTCTTTGTGTGACTCTGTGTGACCTTGTTTTATCTTGTTTAACCTTGGTTGCTACACCAAAATTACACCAAAAGATGTCGTTTGAAAAGCTCTGCACGGGACAACTTTTAAGGCACTGTCCCCTTGGGTGTTGCGACTCATTCCTAACTGGTTTACTTGCAAGTCGGGAAGCCGTGGCAAGATGATCCTTAGACGATTGCCTTCATATTCCCAAACAATGGTATTGCGGAATCTTCGAAATATCCCATTGCAACCACAAGGGGGTAGCGAGGCGACGTGTTGACCCAAAACGGGATGTAGCAGGTTCATCGGCTCCCTTTTTCGATAGTATCGACCCTTTTTCAAAACTCACGCGGTTGATTGCGCATACGGTCAAGCTGATTTCTATTTTTCTGACCGATCACCGTTTGCTTGTTGTTTTAGGCCCCAATCGCTTTCTGGAGGTCGCGCGAAGACAAATCTGCCCTTTCTCCCTTCATTGGGACGTCTCTGCCTGTTTGGAGAGGGTGGATCCTGAGACGACTATGGCATCCCGAGACGAAGAAGCTGCGTGGCCGTCAGTGCCACCATCACTCCTTTGGTAAGAAAGGTTGATGAATGTATTATACGAAGATGATCGATGAAAGTAAGTTGTAAATAATTAATATTAAACGATATTTCCTGGCATCCTTCTCGGTGGAGTTTTGAAATGGCTCAGTTGTTGACAATAATTTTTCTGGTGATAAACTATAAGAAAGTGATCGATTCTATAAATATATATTCGATCATGGGGTTTGCCGGAAAAATTCGGATACATCCGGACTGGGAACGCGTGGGGAGCTATTACCCGACCGTAAAACCCCCCGGTTATTAAAAATAACTGGTATGTAGCACCCACCATTACCCGACATTCAGGTCCGTAGGCGAGTTATATATTCGCGCTCGGTATAAATCTGGTACTCCCCTTCACTCGTTGTTCCACGCCGATTTTGGGTGGAGGTGGAGGGGTGTGTCGTGCCGAAACAAGCTTTTCGTTGGACCAACTCCCCCCCCAATTTTCAAGTCTCTGGGCAAGAAGCTCTCCGGGCCTACTTTTTTCCCCGTCAAATTCTGCAAATCCAAGAGGCTGCAAGAATAATCGGGATCAGCCGCGAAGCAATTTACAAGCGGCAATGGCGTGGGGATAATTCACTGGTTTTACGGAAATTCCCCAACGGCCGTCAATATGTCTTGCTGGAAGACCTCATTTCCTACCTTTTTCATTCTGAAGCTCCTCACCCAAATGAAATCCAGGATCCTCCTCCCGGGAACTGTAATGGGTTATCTTCGGGAGGGAAAAAGCGCGGACGTCCTCGTGGATCCAAAAATAAAGTATAAAGGCGAAAGAGCGTGAGTATTTCATCTTGTTTTTTTTAATTTTGCGCTTAAGCCAGCTTACCCAATAGCTATCGCTAATGGGGTTGTCCAGGGGGTGCCCCCCCTTGGGAACCCTGCGGAAGCGGAAAAGGACGACACCGATGCCGAAAAAAGACCCGGATCCAGGGACAAAACCACGGAAGAAGCGCACAGCCTGGGTGCATATCTTGTTGTTTCCTGAAGAGCGTCTTGTCTGGCAGTCCATGGCAGAAGATGCGGGCTTGTCCTTGGCAGATTTCATCCGGCAGAGGGTGGGTCAGCCGGTTCTCCTTCATTCACGACCGAGTCCCAAACATCGTTCGGCTCCCCCCGTTGCGGATCCGGAGTTGATTCGTCAGATTGCTTGGTTTGGAAACAATCTCAACCAAATTGCCCGGGGGGTGAATGGACGGAGCATGACTGGCATTGAGGTCCTGATCCGGATTGCGGTGATCGAACGAGACTTGAAGAAGATCCTCGATGGCACACATTAAGTTCCTGCGCTATGGGACTGGGTCGGCCAAGCAGGCGATCCAATATCTGACGGGGCCGAAAGAAGGACGCAAGGAAACCGTCCTTCGAGGAGACCCGGAACTGGTGGCGATGGTCGCGGACAGCTTGGCGACGCGGTACCGGTATTCGTCAGCGGTGATTGCTTTTGCTAAGGAAGATGCGCCAACACCGGAGCAAATCGACCACTGTCTGGACGATTTCCGGAGGGCCATGGGACTTGAGGAAGATCGCTTGCCTTGGACGGCCATCCGCCATGATGAGCCCGGGGATCGGGTAGCTCTGCATATTCTTGTGGCACGAGTGGATCTTTTCACGGGCAAAAGTTACAACCCGGCCCCGCCGGGATGGCAGAAGCGGTACGACCCCCTGCGGGATGCCTGGAACTACGAGAACGGCTGGGCCCGCCCGGACGATCCCCAGAGAGCAAGACTCCTCCAGCCAGGGCATCAGGCGTTCATCGAAGCCGCGAATTTGAAAAAGGGGATCGAGAGTGCCGACGAACCGAAAAAACTGATCACAGAATTTTTAACTCAACGTATTGAGGCCGGGCTTGTCAATGATCGGTCCGGAATCATCAACTCGTTGAAGGAGGCGGGATTCGAGATTAATCGTCAGGGTCAAGATTATTTATCCGTAAAAGACAACGAGTCCGGAGTGAAAATCCGGCTAAAAGGAGTGATCTATGGCGCCGACTTCAGCACCGAAGAACTCGAAGGATCTTGTGAGTCGCCTGAAGGAAAAAAAGGAGAAAGATCGCCTCCTGATCCGGCAAGAGGTCGAGAATGTCGTCTTGAATTTGAAAAACAACTCAAAAGAGTCTGCGAATACAATAAAATTCGATATCGAAGCAAGAGTGATAAAGAGCTGGACACGAACCTTGGCCTGGATTTTGGTGGGAACGCTGATCCTGGCCGGAGTCCTCTTTTTGATCCTCTGGTATCTCTCATCGGAGTTAATGCAGACAAAATCGGCACTGGAGCAGACGAGCGTTTCCTTGGCGATAGAAAACAAGAGGCTATTGGCGCTGGAGGAGTCGATTCAGACGGTGAGCGGCCTCTCGCTGACCACCGACAAGACGGGAAGGATCTGGTTGCAGCTGAGCCCAGGTTTAATGTTGGGCCAGACGCTCAGGTTGGACAATGGAACGGAATTCCATCAACTCTTGGGGAGGTAGCTCATGACGGAAGTCGAGAGGATATTGATGAAGGAGTTCGGACGCTTCGTCGAGGAGCAGGAGCGGTTGGCGACAGAGAGAGAGCGGCAAATAGTGCTTTTGAACAGTCGTCTCGACGATTTCTGGTCGGAATTGGAAAAGTTAGACACAAAGCTGTCCGATTTGTCGAGGAACTTAGCCGAAATCTTGGGAAAATAAAAGAATGGGCTGCCAAAACGGTTGATCAGGAAATTGAAAAGTTCAAGAATGAGGTCAACCTGCCAGAATTCCTTCGGAAACAAGGATATTCGACGGAAAAGGAATTGGGCAAGGCTGGATTACTGCTTAAACATCCGGATGGGGAACGGATCCTTGTTGTCACAAGGGGTAACCAAGGGTTTTATTATAATGTTCACGACGACACCGACTTGGGATCGGTCATCGAATTTTTAATGCGTAAGAATGGGAGGGATTTGCGACAAGTCCGCCAGAAATTGCGAGAATGGCTCAACGCCTTTTCTGTGACATGGGGAATATATGAATACATACGTCCGATCGCGTCGGAGCCTGATCGGCAAAAGATCCTCTTGGATCTCGCGAGAATGAGGGAAGGGGCAACAAATGACTCTTGGATGAAAAAACGAAAGGTAAAGGAAAAGATTCTTGCGGATTCACGTTTTTCTCAGAAAGTCCTCACAGACTCCTGCGGCAATGCAGTTTTCCAGCATTTTCTGAATGGACAGATCACAGGACATGAAGTCGACGCAGGAGATCCCACTGGATGGTCAATGAAGGGAGAAAAAGGTCTATGGGTTTCGCACGGGTTGGGCAGGGGGACAACGCAAATAACCATCTGTCAATCGGGGATGGACTGTTTGCTCCATGCCCAACGGAATCCAGATAAGGATTTTGGTTACGTCAGTATTGCCGGATCTCTGACGAATGCGCAAAAAGCAGATCTGGGAGTGATCGCGAGAATGGCATTGATGTATAGAATTAAAATTGTAGTGGCTCTGGGGGCCGATCCGTTCGGAGAAACACTGGTCGAAGAGCTCAAGGTAGTTTTTCAGAAGGAAGGAGTCGTAACCACTCGGGAAATCCCGGAGAACGGAAAAGACTGTATCGAAAATTTACAGCAACAAAAAGAAACGCGGGCTTGTTCTATGGCGGCGGCAAAAGTCGGATGATGATTTGTTGTCATGGAAAACAGGTCAAGCAGGAGGATTTAAAAGTCAGCTAACCTAGCATCGATCTTGCTTATCTTTACTTCCTTTCTTGCCCCTCCCTGACGCTTGCGCCGGATCATAGTGACGAGTCCGATGGTAAGATTGTAGAGGGCCATGGCATGAGCTCCCGACCCGGTGCGGAGGGTGGAGCGGTTTTCGCCAAAAGTGGTGTCGCGAATGAAAGGGTTCGACTCGATCTTCCAACCACATGAAAGAGAAAACGCTTTTTGGGAAAGAGAATGCTACCGGAAAATTGCCTGGCACTACCAACGTCCGATCGAAAGTGAGAATGCCATCGTGGAGGTGGAATGAAAAGTCCGGTGGTTCAGCTTGAAAGGACAGGATGCGGAATTTCGGCCGCTGCCGCACTCGCCGGCCGCTCCAACCCGGAAATGAAATCGATCGCCGATACGCTTGACATCTTTGCTGATGACAAATCGTTGTGGTCAGATACACCGTATATCCGTAGACTGCTCGATCACGTCGGACTGATCGCGGACCCCGGAGAAGTTCCTTTTCGATCCTGGGAGTCCCTACCCGATCTCGCGCTTTTAGCAATCAAATGGCATCAGGGAAAGGACTGCCCCTTCTGGCACTGGGTCGTCTTCCTCCCTCTACGGGGAATATCCCGACAGCGTCGCGCGCCAGAAGCGGCTCAGGGAGCGGGAGGAGGCCCTCAAAAAAGCCCGTCTCGAGGGGGACGACGACATGGTGGAGCGGCTGGAGATCGAAGCGGCCGAGGAGGACGAACAGCCCTTTGTCATCACCATCACCCACGGATACTCCAAGGACCACCGTGAGGATCTCAAACAGTTCGTGCTGAACATGATCACGATCGGCAACTCCCGCATCCCGCTCTGGGTCGAGCTCCTCTCCGGCAATGCCGCCGACAAGAAGAGCTTCCGGGAGACGATTCTCTCCTTTCTCGACGCCATCAAGGGGAGCGGGCGCCTTACTGCTTTGTCATGGACAGCGCGTTCTACACCGCTCCCAATCTCGAGGCCCTCTCGCCCCGCATCTTCTGGGTGACCCGGGTCCCCGAGACCGTGGGCTTTGTCCGGGGTCTTTTGGCGGAACTCGGCCCGGCTCTCCATGGCTGGACACCCAAGGAAGCGTCCCACTCCCCCGCCATCCTGACCGATCCCGCCCTTCCCGACTCTCGCTGGATCGAGCTCGGCCCGGTCTATGCCGGCGTGCCCCAACGGATTCTTCTCGTCTACTCCGAGAAGAACTTTCGTCTGGAGAAGGCGGCGATCGAGCGACGGATCGAGAAGGAGCGCCGCTCTCTCCAGGACGCGCTCGACACGCTCTCCACCCGTCCGTTCGGATCGAGGGAGGAGGCCGAGAAAAGTCTTGAGGCTCTCTTTGCCAAGGCCCGCACCACACGCCCGACCAGGTCACGTTCACCGAGGTTCGGGGCCATCGCTCAAAAGGACGCCCCAAGAAGGGCTCCGAGCCGGAGCTCCTCGGAGTGACGATCTCGGCCTCTCCCACTCCCGTTGCTGAGGCCATTGCGGCCGCTCTCGCCACCAAGGGGATCTTTGTGCTGGCCTCGAACACCGTCTCTCTTGAGTCCCTCTCCTCCCGAGACCTGATCACTACCGACACGGGACAGGGGTCCACTATCGAAGGGAGCAATCGCTTCTTCAAAGATCCCCGCTTTTACGTGGAGAACTTCTTCCCCAAGAAGGAGGAACGCATTATGGCGCTCATGACAGTCATGGCCATGTCCCTCCTGGTCTATGCCCTGGCTGAAGAACTCCTTCGGGAGCCCTTGATGCCCCTTCAGGGAACTCTCCCGGACCAGAAGGGGCGGCCCACGATCCGGTGGATCTTTCAGCTGCTCGAAAACATTCACTGGCAGCCCCATGTCCGGGATCCCGCCGGCCTCATTTCCATCCGTGAGAAGCAGCTCGTGATTCTTGGCTACTTCCCTCCGGAGGTCAGACGGTACTACGACGCTCCGGCGGCCGCATAGTCGTTAAAAAATTCGTAATATTCCTCAAGGGGATAAAATTCTCTTGGAAAAGCTTTGAGAACTGGGGAATGTGGGTTAAGATGTAATTAATAAAAATTTTTCTGCCCTTCCCATCAACGTTCAGCCTTTTTCTTTCTCGAGGGTGATATGTCACAAGGGAAAATGGGAAGGAATTCCATCGAGTCTGCCGGGGACGAAAGCGATCGCTTTTGCATCGTTGGCATCGGTAGTTCGGCCGGTGGGCTAGAAGCATTCGAACAGTTTTTCCGCAGTGTTCCGATCAATACCGGCATGGCCTTTGTATTGGTTTCCCACCTCGATCCCGATTTTCCCAGCATGCTCACTGAAATTTTGCAGCGGACCACCTCCATGCCCGTAATCGAGGCACAAGATCAGATGAAGGTGATGCCCGACTGTGTTTATACGATCCCCCCCAATTGTGAGATGACTCTCTACCATGGATTGCTACAGTTAAGTGTCCCGGATGTTCCTCGCGGCCACCGTATGCCTATTGATGCCTTTCTTCGCTCCCTTGCCGAAGACCAGGGAGAGAAGGCCATCGGCATCATCCTCTCCGGCACAGGCACCGATGGGACGCTTGGGTTAAGAGCGATCCAGGGCGCGGGCGGCGTCACTCTCGTTCAGGAACCGGCCACAGCAAAGTATGATGGCATGCCAGTAAGTGCGATCCAGTCCGGTTCTGCCACCTATGTTCTCCCTGTGGAAGGTATGCCGGAGCAGCTGCTGAGTGTGAATCGCAGTCAGGTGGCCCACCGGAGAAGTTTGCAATCTTCTGGCACAGTGGGCAGTCTGAACCGGATATTGATATTTTTGCGCTCCGCTACCGGCCACGATTTCTCTCTCTACAAAAAAAGAGCCATCATCAGGCGCATTGAACGGCGGATGTTGCAGCATAACATTGACAGCATGGAAGTCTATGCCCGTTACCTGAAGGAAAACGCTCCCGAAGCCCAGATGTTGCTTAAGGAGCTGCTCATTAACGTCACCAGTTTTTTCCGCGATCCCGAAGCCTTTACGGCCTTGCGCAAGGCAATCCTGCTTCAACTGCTCGCGGACAAGGCTCCGGAGCATCCCTTCCGCGTTTGGGTCGCCGGGTGCGCAACCGGCGAAGAAGCCTACTCCATCGCCATACTGCTCCAAGAGATTATGGAAGAAGGCCATTGTGACCTTTCCATGCAAATTTATGGCACAGACATCGATGATGAAGCCGTTTCGGTGGCCCGGGCCGGCCACTATCCGGCCAACATCGTACAGGACGTTTCGCCGGAGCGATTGACCCGGTTTTTCCTCAAAGATAATGACGGATACCGGATCAAAAAGAACATCCGCGAGAAATTGGTTTTTGCCATCCAGAATGTCATCAAGGATCCGCCATTCACTCGAATCGACCTTCTATGTTGTCGCAACCTGTTGATCTACCTCGAGCCGGAATTGCAAAACCGTGTGATTCCCATGCTTCATTACGCACTGAAGCCGGGCGGCGTGCTTTTTCTCTCCCCCTCGGAAAGCATTTTCAACCATGTCGATCTTTTCACGCCACTTGACCGAAAATGGAAGCTCTACCAAGCGGTGGCTTCGGTTGCCTCCAAACGCGTGATCATCTCCAAAATCCAGTCGGGAACAAATGAGGTACACATTAATGAATCGAATGAAATGGTGAAGAAATTCAAAGATCCGAACTTTGCAGAGCTTGCGAAAAAAATGCTGCTTCAGTCCTATACCCCCGCGGCGGTGGTGACGGATTTGAATGGCGAGATCCTATACATCCACGGGGACACCGGACACTATCTGCGTCCCCCTCCCGGACAGGCCACGCTGAACATCGTCGAGATGGCGCGTGAAGAGCTTCAATTGGAGATGCGTAACGCTATTCATCACGCGGTCACGCAAGGAGGCCCCACACAATCCCGCGATCTGTGCCTCAAGGGCGATTACGGCCGTGCCGTGCGTATTGGGGTGCGGCCTCTTCCGACCTTGGAGAGTCCCGATCCTGGACTGCTGCTGGTCAGTTTTCAGGATGTCGCTTGCGAAGAGCCGGAGAAGCCCGGGAAAGGAAGGCCCAAGGCTCGACCGGCGGAGCAGCTTCGGATTGAAGAACTCGAACGCGAGCTGGCCTACTCCAAGGAAAACCTGCAAGCCATCATAGAGGAGCAACAGGCTTCCAACGAGGAGCTCCAGTCCACGAACGAAGAGCTGGAGTCCACCAACGAGGAGCTCCAGTCCACCAACGAAGAGCTGGAAACGTCAAAGGAAGAGCTGCAATCGGTCAATGAGGAGATGAATACCGTCAATGCCGAGCTTCAATCCAATATCGAGAAGCTGTCCGGGATCCAAAACGACATGAAGAACCTCCTCGATAACATCAATGTCGGCACGATATTTCTCGACGAGAAACTCGCGATAAAACGAGCCGCTGGCAGAAATAATGTTCATGTTGCCGTCCAGGACAACCAGGGGGTCAGGGACCGTATTCACGATGCTCTCTGCCAGCACCTGGGCGTCGCGGACAGCGGTTTCGGCCTGGACCCGCAGGGTGATATCCGTGAAGGTTAACACCACGCCTTCGATGCTGTTTTCCAGGGTGCGGTAGGGCTGGATGCGGACCAGATACCAGGATTTGTCTGCCGTGCGAACTTCTTGTTCGCGCGGAATCAGCGAATCAATCACCGCACGCGACTCGGAGAGCAAATCGTTGTCAATGTCGGACTTGATGTCTCCCAGGGGCCGACCCACGTCCGAGGGAATGAGACGGTAGACCTTGGTGGCCTCTCGGGTGAAGCGTTTTATTTTTAATTCCTCATCGAGAAATATCGTGCCGACATTGATGTTATCGAGGAGGTTCTTCATGTC
>JAKAAM010000101.1 GCA_021802325.1 Nitrospirota bacterium | reverse complement strand
ATCAAATAGTTTTCCACTTCTTCCCCGCTCACATCCGCAAGCATCACTCCATCGATTTCGACGCAGGGAGACAGACGTTGGCCCGACTTCCTCACCATTTCACTGTAGGCTTCGGGATCACCGATGATGTTGATGTCATTGTAGGGAAGGGAGTACTTGGTGAAGACTGCACGAACTCCTCGGCTCCATCCACAGCTTGGCTTAAGATAGGCCTTGATCGTGATATTTTTACTGTTTTCCATGACATCCTCCGAGTGAAGCTGTGTGTCACTGATCATGCAAAATGCTTGAAACAGAGTGTTATTGTATCCGAAGAGAGCCAGTGGCTTCAAGGTCAGCGAGACAGTGGGTGGGGCGGATTCCAAAAGGCCACTGAGCGAAGGGACAAGGAGCCGTATCGGAAGATATCCACGGGAAAGGTCACATGAAATCCCTCTCCGGCCGCTCCCATTGCCACGAATAGAGGGGCAAAGTGCTCGATGGTCGGATGGGAGAGTGAGGCATTTGGAGCTTCCTTCCTGAAGTCGAGAAGGGAGGTTGTGTCGGAAGACTCAAGCTTTCGGACGACCCACTGGTCAAACTCCTGCGCCCAGGGGGCTATCGCGTGATTCTCACCGGCGATAAGGGCTCCCAGGTTGTGGGTAAGGCCACCGCTACCGATAACAAGAATCCCCTCGTCTCTCAGGGGAGCCAGGGCTTGGCCGAGGGAATAAAGACGACCTGGATCCGTACCTGGAAGAGAGAGCCCAAGAACAGGAATGTCAGCCTTTGGACGAAGTCCGATCAGCGGTACCCACATTCCATGATCGAGGCCGCGTGATGGTGCGGGAGTAACCGGCCCGATCTCTGGGAGCTTTTGTAGAATCGGGAGGAGATCCGCTCCGGATGGGGCAGGATAACGAACGCGATAGAGTCTTTCAGGGAAGCCCCAAAAATCATAAATCAGGGAGGAGGGGAGAAGGGGGCCTGCAAAAAGCCCCCTCTCGACCCAATGGGCAGAGAGGATGATGATGCCTCGGATATCTCCAAGTTCCTCCCCCAAATTTCGAAGGGACTTCATCCACTCTTCGTCTTCGAGTGAGCTGGGTGCTCCGTGGGAGATGAAAAGCGATGGCAGCCTGTTCATAGGCTGGGACTCCCTTCAAGCCAGGCCTCAAGGGCAAGCAGCGTCATTCCAAAATCGGCAACGCATGCATTTTTTTCGGGAACATTGTCGGAGAGGGCCATTCTGAGAACGTCCGGCGTCAGGAATGGGCGGGGGAGAAGAAGCTTCTGCAGCACGGCCGATGCCATCATGATGCCGACAGGTGCTCCGAGAATGGGGGTTTTGAGATGGCAAGAGGTTTTTATGGTCTCCATCATCTGTCGGTAGGTGTAGATACGGGGGCCTCCGGCTTCATAAATCTTGCCCAAGGTCTCCGTTCGCGATGAAACCATCACGCACAGCCTTGCCAGATCTCCGGCAAAAATTGGCTGGACTCGGGCCGTCCCCGGTCCGATCATGGGTAGAACGTGGACGAGTCGGGCAATGTCCAGAAATTGATTGATTGAGCGATCTCCTTTTCCAAAGGCCAAAGAGGGACGCACGATGGTATAGGGAAGTAGGCTCTTGCGGAGGGCTTCCTCTCCGCGGGCCTTTGTTCGATGATAGGCACTGGGCGCGTTGGGAGAGGTTCCCACAGCACTTATGTGCACGATTCTCCTCAGAGACCGCTGATCCACCGCGGACAATGTATTGACGACACCCTGATGATGAACCATCTCGTAAGATTGTTCCCGGGTTTCGGCAAGAATTCCTGGGAGGTACCAGACGACATTGGCGTGAGACAGTCCTTCTTTCATCCCCATTCCTGAGACTGCGTCTGCCGGGTAGAATTCCGTTTCCGGAGGAAGAGAGTCGGGATGCTTTCTTGCAAGGAGGCGGACGCGAGCTTTCCCCGCAGTTCTGAGGGCATCGGCCAGATAGCGTCCAACAAACCCTGTGCCCCCGATAATTGCATGCACTTCCTGAGTGGCGTCACTCATGATCAACTCCTTCCTCCAATGATGTTGACCCGATCGTCCCGCAACGGTGTGGCCGAGTCAAAAGAAGAAAATGGAGGAGCCCTAGGCTGTGGCTCCGGTGACATTGATCCGAGAGAGGATTCGGCGGGATTTATTCAATGCTGACTGAAAAAGGGCGAGATCTGGCTCCCGGTTCCACCACCCGAGAGAGAGCACGATGGACCCTTGTGCCTGACGTGCTGGGTAGCCAAGAGCGGTCAAAACATGGGAAACAGTCAGGGATTGGGCCGAGCAGCTGGCGCCGGTTCCAACTTCCACTCCTTCACGGTCGAGCAATGATAGGAGCGCCTGACCGTCAACTTCAGGAACGAGGATGTTCAGAATCCCTGGGCGTCTTGGGGCATGAAGGGCCGCAATCTTCGCATCCGGATGCTCCTTTTGGATGGCTGAAAGAAAGAGGTGGTCCAAGTGTTCAAGTCGCTGGCGATCTGTCGAGAGGGATTCTTTTTCCTGTCGAAGAGCGTGGGCAAATCCTGCGGCAAGGAAGACCGGTTGGCTCCCTGCCCGACGTCCGTCTTCCTGGGCCCCTCCCAGAAGCCAGGGATTGATCCGGATCCCCCGGCGAAGAAGAAGCGCCGCGATTC
>JAKAAM010000100.1 GCA_021802325.1 Nitrospirota bacterium | reverse complement strand
AATCCAGAGGATTCGCTGCATGGCCTGGGACATGGGGTTGCTGTCGATGAAGGATTGGCTTGGGAACAGGGCCTCGAAGACCGGGCGGGTGATGATGTGCTGGACCAGCATGTCGACAATATCCTGATCGCTGACCGCCGGATTCATGGTGAGGCGAATTTCTTTCCCGAAATCCTCGAGGGCGGATTTCGCCTCCGGATCCTTCAGAACATCGATCACCCGGGCCTCGATCGTTTCGGCGGTCCTGGCCACGTCCCGTGACCAATCCTGCCAGTATTCCCGATCCCCCATCTTCTGGGGAATGACTCCGTAAACCGCCTCTCCGAGCTGGTCGACGGGGATCGGAGGGAAATCCAAGGAGGGGATTTCGGAGGAGGATTTTTTCGTGTCCCTCTCCCGGTCGTCTCCTGTGATGACGGAGATTCTCTTCCGGTATTCCGAATCGTCCACTAACCGTTCATCGTGGGCCCGGAGGGCCTTCAGGACTTTCCAGATGTTCTTGAATTGCGGGTCGTTCTCGATGAAGGCATCGAGGTCGGCGATTTGATCGGACGGGATCCCGACGGGCAGGATGATGTAGCCGTATTTCTTCCCGGGACTTTTCCGCATGACCCGGCCGACGCTTTGGACCACATCGACCATAGAATCCCGGGCGTCGAAGAAGAGAACGGAATCCAGAGAGGGAACATCGACCCCCTCCGACAGGCACCGGGCATTGGTCAAGACACGGCACTCGTTGGAGGCCTCCGGGGCCGCATCGAGCCAACGGATCCGCTCCAGCCGGCGGTCGATGTTCATCCCGCCGTCCACATGTTCGAAATGACAGGTCAACCCATCACCATGGTTGTCGAGATAAAGGTTTACGACCTCCTGAAAACATGCGGCCAGTTCACGCGAGCTTTTGATGGTGTGGGAAAAGGCCACCCCGCTCTTCATGGGAGGATCCCCGGGGTCGAAGGCCGGCCGGCCATCGTCCGAGGTGACGCCCTCCTTGGCCAGGGCTTTCCAGGCCCCCACGATCTTGGCCGCGAACCGCGCCTGGATCGCTTTTCCGCTCTCGAGGGTGTAGGCGTTGGCCAGCTCCTGCATTCGCTCGTCGGTCATGGCCACGATGATCACCTTGAAGTCCGACAGGATCCCTTGCTGGACGGCCTGGCCGAAGCTCAGGGTGTGGAGGGTCGGGCCAAAGCGCGTCTCATCATCCATGGAGTAGACAAGGGCCTCATTTTCGCTGGCTCTCTTCTTTGTTTTTTCGGTGAAGATCCGGGGAGTGGCCGTCATGTAGAGACGCTTCCTGGCCTGGACGTAGGAATCCTCGTGAACCATCATGAAGGAAGAGAGCTCTCCCGCCATCGATTGGGGGGTATAGCTCCCGCCCTCTTTTTCGGCTTTCTGTTTTTTCCGGGCGATGACGCTTTCCTTGGCCTCATAGGACAGTTCGATCCCGGTTGTCCGGTGGGCCTCGTCGCACAGGACGAAATCGAATCCGGAAAGACCCTTTCCTTGGGCTTCCCGGATCACCTCCATGGACTGGTAGGTGGTCAAAATGGCCGTGATTCCGTCCTGATAGGGTTTAGAGGCATGCCGGGTCAGTTTTTCCGGATCCGTCGTGGCCGGGTAGGCAAGGTCATAGACCCGGAGGTCCTCTTCGTCTTTTCCGATCCGGGTATCCGAGCAGACGGCGAAGAAGCGCATCGGGACCAGGGATTCACGGGCCCATTCCCGGAGGGTCTGGGACAAAAGGGTGATCGACGGAACGGCGAAAAGGACGCTCCCGCCGCGGGGAACGACCTTCTCGACGATCCGGAGGCCCGTGAGCGTTTTTCCCGTCCCGCAGGCCATGATGAGCTTTCCACGAGAATTGTTTTTCAGTCCCTCCAAGACGTCGGATTTGGCACTTTCCTGATAGGGACGAAGGGATTTCCTGGGAAGGAGCAGAAGCGGGGCATCTGGTGAGACGAACTGCCCCCAGTCCACCCCGCTCTCTTCGAGGTCGACCAGGTTGATTCGGGATACCGGAATGGTTTGATCGAGAAGGAGGTCTTCCGCGTGGGCACTCCAGTTTTCTGTCGTCGAAACCACGATCCGGCGCGAGAAGATGGGGCGGGTTGTTCCGGGATGGGCTTTTCCTGAAAAGGATATGAAATTTTCGAGTTCAGGCCTGTTCAGATATTCATTCGGCTCGTAAAACTTGCACTGGATGGCGACAAAGCCTTCCTCATCCAATGCGACGAGGTCGATCCCTTTGTCTTGAGCCGTGAACCCCCATTCAGCGAGGTGAGGGCAATCCTTCCAGAGCCAGACTGCCTGGAATCGGTGAGCATATTCCGGAGCGGCTTTGAGAAAGGAGCGAATCAGGCGTTCGAAGGAATCCCCAAGGGCTCGTTTATCACGTGCGTCATGGCGAAGCCTTTCCAGAACGTCTTCGATTCGCATATCATCTCCTGTTTTAATTGTCAGATGGAACCATCAGTCTCTCTACTTCAACCCCTTTTACAGTTCCCTTATGGTCCCTCAATACACATCATGCGGTTTCCTCCCCGCTGGAACTCGTAAGGGACCGTTTCAACTGCGACACGATACCCTTCCCGAGTCAAACAATCTATGACAGACTCCAAATGTCGGGAAGGGACCGCTCCCAGCTCGAGAAGCGGGAATACTCTT
>JAKAAM010000099.1 GCA_021802325.1 Nitrospirota bacterium | reverse complement strand
AACAGGTCTCCCTATCAGGATTGAATTGGGGGCCGATTATCGGATAGATTCGGCATTCTCTCTCGAATCCTTGATCGGGTTTCAACAAAATGATCCTCTGGGATCTGTGAATCTTCCCCAGAATGCCGGTGGGATGGATCAACAATTCAATCTGTCCCTCTTCTTTATTGAAATTGGATTCCAGTTCGGAATCTGATTTTACCAGTTCACGGCCTGCACATCGGAGACAGTGGTTGCCGCCTCGACCTGCGCGACAAGGCTTGAAAGCTTGCTCATCGCTCCTTCGATCTGTGCCATTCCGGCATCAAATATTCCGCTAATATCCGCCACAGTCACTGCTACAGACTTTCCGTTCTGCTCAAAGAACGCATACCCTGACGGGAGAGCATCACCCTTGACGACATATTTCAAATAAGCTCCCATGAACTTTGTCCACTGATGGGGCGTCATCAGAAAAGTCGCTGTAACGCCACCTGCGGTTGTGTATGTGAGAGGAGACTGCTCCGCTTTCTCGAAGGCGGATTGCAGGAGAGCGATCTGAGAGGCTTGGGCTTGAGCGAGCAAGACAGCCGAAGGCGCATTGACGACAGTGGGGGGAGTCGTGGAGGTATCAACGGCATACTGAGAGGTATTTTTCGCCTGCTCTTCCGTGCAGACAATCGCTCCTTTGGGAATTGTCCCGTCCGGCGTGAAGCCTGTTCCCGTGATAACCCCTGTCGGTGTCCATGCAGTGACATAATAGGTCATGATTTCCTCACGTTAGTTGGGGATGAAGATGACGATGAGTTTTAGGTTGAAGGCGAGGGTACCACTCGAAGGGGTTGTCGCCTGAAATGCTAGTGTATAGGCTGTTCCAGCGGACACCCCTTCAGTGGCAACTTCTATGACGGTATAGGATGTACTATCCCCCGTTCCAACCAGTGTCCCGTTCATTAAAATCTCTGTATTGTCAAATTTTGCCGTATTTTCTGCGGCTATCAAGAACCCTAACACCAGGATTGTCCCATTCGAGGGAGGGGTAAACGAGAGAGACGTTGAGTAGGTCGTCGAATTGGCAGGACTATTCACATAATTATCGGAATAGACCGGAGCGGCGAACTGCCCCAGAGCCACCGGGTTGTTGTTCGCCGTGGCGTTGGGAATGTTCATCACCCCGAAATTAAACCCCTTCCAGTTCGTCCCATCCCATTCGAGTTCGATGCCGTTCTGGGAAGCGGAGGCGGGGAGGACGTAGGAATAGACCTCTGTCCCGTCCGGAAGGTGGATGAAGGGAGATCCGGTCGTATTGCTCAATCCGACTGTCACTTCATACGCCGACGCCGACCCGTAGATCCGGTACTTGTTCCCCACGACCATGCCCGTGGACGGAAGCGTCAGGGTGATGGCCGCCCCGAGCGTTCCCGGCATGACGAGAAGGTCGTTCCCGACAGGCAATGTTTCCGAGGCGACGGGCGCATGCCATGAGCGCACCGGAGCAACGGATTCCCCTGTCGGCCCGCACAGTACGATATCGCCCGAGTTCCACGTCTGCGCCGATGTGCCTTCCATTCCCCGTTCGATGGTCAACGTCGTTCCGGAGATGCCCGTCACATAGACAATCTCATAAGTTGATCCCGGCGAAGACTTGGGCGTGAGGATGAGAGGAATTACCTGCCCCGACAACAGCGTGGGAAGTCCCGTGGACGTCGTGACGGACATCGTCTCCGCCGTGCTGGAAAGGGATGCGGACAGCGTTGTGTTATAGAAGTTGGGGAAGAGAAATTGTTGGGACATCGGGACTCCTTGAGATGTATTTCTTAATACTCATACCAGTAACCCAACTGACTTACGGTTGTATAAGGACT
Organism: Nitrospirota bacterium; assembly: GCA_021802325.1. Next base: position 896 of record JAKAAM010000099.1, on the reverse strand, counting down.
GACAGATACCGAATAAAACCAATCTGGTGGTATTATTGCATTAGATGTCCAATCTGTTGTCCCGCTATAACTATTCACCCATTGAGACAAATTTATAGTTGTGCCAGATGATGGACCTCCCACGATAGCTCCCGTGGAACCACTTTGAATTGTGATAAAAACAGCAACAATAAGTGGCCTTCCCGTTGTATTTTGATAGACAGTTCCAATAGCTCTAGAACTCGTGACATTGTTGTATCCCGACTGTCCCTGACCAGGAACTTGATTCATCTGTGCAGGGTTGTCCGTTCCAACGGCTCCAACACTGACATTGCTTGAATTGATGGTAGCGGAAGTGATTGTTCCTCCAGATATCGTCCCGTCGTTCGTGAGGGTATCACCCGACGGAATTGTGGCCCCCGAAATCGTTCCCCCCGAAATCGTTCCCCCCGTAATAGTCGGGTTAGAAAAAGTTCCCCCCTCCTGCGCCCCCGTCGTCTGTGCCGTATTGCTGGAAAAGACGATGTCCGAGGCGTTCCAGTTCAGGGCGGACGTTCCTTCCTGCCCTCTCGTGATTGTCAAACTCGATCCCGATATTCCGGTGACGTAGACGATCTCGTAGACGGTTCCGGGGGCAGCGGCGGACGTCAGGATCATCGGGATGAATTGTCCGGAGGCCAAGGAAGACGGAAGGCCCGTCGTTGAGGACACCGACATAGTTGTGGCTGTCGAAGAGATCGAAGCGGACAATGTCGTGGTGTAGAAGTTCAAGAAGAGAGCGGACGAGGCCATAGCATTTCCCTCAGGCGATGGTGAAGTTGTAGGTCATCTGGAACGGAGCCGGAAGAAATCCCCCCTTGAACAGGGCGATGAAAGCCTGCGAGACTGTCAGGTTCGGGATCGTGATGAAGAGGATT
>JAKAAM010000098.1 GCA_021802325.1 Nitrospirota bacterium | reverse complement strand
TCCTCTCTCTCCTGGAATATAAGCTGGTGAGGCTGGGAGGTCGTCTGGTCCGGGTGGATCCCCGGAACACGTCCCGGGCCTGTTTCGTCTGCGGTCACGTGTCGAAAGAGAACCGGCCGGACCAAGCGACGTTCCAGTGCGTCTCCTGCGGTCACGCCGATCATGCGGACGTGAACGCCGCAAGGAACATTCTCAGGGCCGGGCAGGCCCGTAGCGCCTGTTCGGAGGGAACTCCCTCCGAGTCGGTGGCCTGACCGTTCAGGCCCCCGATCCATCCCCGTGTTCCACCGGGGAGATGGCAGGAAGGAATCCCCTCCCTTTCCGCTTTCGCGGCGAGCGAAGCGAGAGGAAGGGGAGGATGTCAAGATAAATTCTTTTTCGGACAAGAGAACGGACGCAATCTTTGATCGGAAATTCCTTCGACGATTCCCTCCCGATATCCAGGAACGGGCTCATGCAAAGCGATCACAAATCGACGCGGCAACAATCATTGAAGATTTTCGAGTTCCCTTTCTAATCACCATGAACCGCTCAAAGGCGCGAGGGGATGGACTGTGGAAGAGCGTGCGTGTCCTCCTGCAGCACTGGCTGAAGCACTGGGTAAAATTTCCGATGCCCAAAGAAGTCATCACTTTTTGATGGGAGTCATGATGAAACGTTTTTCTTTTATTTCAGCCTTCCTCCTCTTCATCACAGCCAATTTTTCCTGTTGGGGGGCGCAATACCCTCAATACCAATGGCCCTTACACACCTCTTTTTCAATCATCAATACCATTTCGACATTGCAATTTTATGGACCGATGCCAGGTTTCCATCACGGAGTGGACCTGAAGGCGCCTGCAGGAACCCCTGTTTATGCGCCTGTCGGGGGAATCGTCGGGATGGGCTATTATTACCCACGCGTCAAGGTTCCTTATACATTTGGCGTTTTTATCGAGGGAGATGACGGATACCGGTGGGAATTTCATCACGTCGATCCGCAATCTGTTCCGAAAGAGATTGTCGCTCTTGCGAAAATTCATGGACATGTTGCGCCGGGAACACTTCTCGCGAGAATTTACGATGCTCCGAAACTGTACCCCGAGATTCTTGCCCACCTTCACGTGAATGTGATTGACCGCAAGGGGTTCTACCAAAATCCGTTGAATTTCTTTCCTCCTTTGACGAGTCACCATAAGCCGAGAATCCGTGGGGTCTATGTTGTCGGTCAAAACAACAATGTTGTGGCAGGATGGAACCCCGGAATGAAGTCTCCCGTTTTCCTTAAACCAGGGAGATATAAATTGGTACTGGATATCTCGGATGTACTCGGAGATGCCACTGAGGGAGACTCTCTTCGTCGCCTCTCTGTTTCGATAAATGGTCGGAGAATTGGCGACGATAATTTTTCCGAACATCTCCCCGAAAAAAGTTTTTTAGAGGGTGTCAAGAAGGTTTATGAGACAAACCCCATCGTTTTTCCTGACGGGAAAACGATAACAAACCAAACAATTCCGACCAGACCGAGGAGGTTTCTCTACCAATTTGATTGGGATGTCATCAAGAATCAGGGGGTTCAAAATAAAGAAATCCATTTACAGATCTATGCCCAGGATTTTGCAAAGAATGCGATTCGAAAAAAGTTGGCCATAACGATTTTGAAGGGAAAACCCTGAAAAAGGCTCAACCAAGGCGAGCAGACCCTGACCCGTGAGGCCTTTGGGGTCAAGGAGAGGGGGGTCGATTCGGGGCAGTGCGGCGAAGCGATAGGATCTTGCCTAGTTATCCGGGAGATCCCGCCTCACCCGAGAACGGGGAGCAAAGGATTCTGGATCGAGAGGGAGCCGAAGGCCCATGGGTGCGGCTTCCCTGTCTTTCGCCGCGGAGATCAGGGGGAGATGAACGCCGCGAAGCTCCTTCAAGGGGGAATCTCCCGGGAGCTCTGAAGAAGGAAGCCTTTGCCCGGATCGGGGGCGCATTCCTCGGACCGCACCGAATCGGCCGCCTGACCGCTGCAAGAAATTCCTCCTTTGGGGTCGCACGTCCCTCTCAGAACTCTTTCGTCCTCCTTTCCGACATCTCGCCTCTGTCCCTTTCAGGGAGAGCCGCGCCTGTCCCTCCCCTGTTCATGTTCCCCCCCGGTCCGATCCCCAGCCTTACAATTCCCGACCCCCTAAACTCCTGAAACAAATATGATTCATGGAGCCAATGATGTTGCGCAAGGACCGGAATGGAGGTAGATTCAATTCATTCGGATTATCCGTTCCGGAAAAAGAGTGGTTTTTTCGACCCTGGATTCTTTGCCTGAATTCTGCAGATGGCAGACTTGTCCCGCCCGGATGACAAGGGCGGATCAGATCTGTCCTTTCGGAAGGAATCGGATATGGTTGGACCGGACCGATCGACCGGCGCTCGCCGGTTGTCTTTTGACGTGTTCCCCGACAAAGGGCCGGAGCCGTGACCCTGGGAACCTCCCGAGCGGGGCTTCCCCTCCACTCCCGCCTTCGGACCCTCTCGCGGGTCATCGGGGCTCTGGCCGCCCTGATGGCGATCGCCGACCTTTCCGGAACCCGAATCATGAATCCGGAAATCGCCCTCGCCATTCTGTCGGGGGGGCTGGGGCTCCTTCTGGACCGTCTCCCGGGAGCCGCGGGGCTCTTTTCCCGGCTCCTCCGGGGAATCATGGTCCCCCTCTCTCTCCTCCCGGCCATTCTTCTTGTTGTCGGACAACACCTCCATTCGCTGCCCCGGAAAGACCACAGCCGCCG
>JAKAAM010000097.1 GCA_021802325.1 Nitrospirota bacterium | reverse complement strand
CCTGGTCTTTCGAGCAGGCTCTGGAACATATTCAAGGCGCATCGGGAACCCTTTTCGATCCGGACTGCGTCTCGGCTTTCCTGTGTCGACTCGACATCATTACCGGGATTTTTGTCCAGCTCAAGGATCAGGAAGAACAAATCAACAGCACGCCGCACTCATGATGCGCCAGGGTGACCTCGTTTCTTCGAAGAAGCCGGATGGACAGATTCGTCATGTCCTTGTGATCCAGAATTCTCCAGGAATTTTTGAAGATGGACTCTCACACGCATTCAAAAAAAATTTCTCCCTCTGAACCTCAGGGACGCTCGACGTTTTCGATGCAAAATGCCGAACGGGAGCAGGGGATCATCCGCGTCATTGTAGGAATGATTGCCTCCTTCTACCTTTATACCCTGCATCATGTCCCCGGAGTATCAGCCATTCCTGTCTCCGCGCATTCCATGATACTTCCTGTCATTGCCTATACCACCCTTCTTCTTGCCACGATCTATCTCTTTCCGGGATATCACCCCGTCCGGATCCTTTTCGGCATCGCAGGAGACCTGTCCCTTGTGATGCTTGTCATGGCCCTGACCGGCGTTAAAGGTCTTCCATTGGGCGTCGTGGATCTGTGGGTCATTATGGGAAACGGGTTCCGGTTCGGCCCTCGTTATCTCGGTATTGCGACCGGCATATCGGCCGTGGAGTTTATCGGAGTTTACCGCGTCAACCCGTGGTGGCAACAACACACTGTCCTTTTTGACACCCAGCTGATCGGGATGATCGTTCTCCCTCTCTACATGGCCGTGTTGCTCACCAAACTGGAAAAACTGATCGAGGCGGCCAATGCCGCCAATCAGTCAAAGTCCCGCTTTCTGGCCAACATGAGTCACGAACTCCGCACGCCCCTGAACGGCATCATGGGTCTTTCCGAACTCCTGCGGGAACAGGCTTCCCCCCGACAGAACGAGCTGCTCAACACTCTCCAGGGCTCCGCCCGCCATTTGTCGGACATCATCAGTAAGATTCTCGACTTTTCCCGTCTGGAAGCGGGGCAGATGACCGTGAGCCTTGTCACATTCGATGTGGGCCAGGTCGTCGCCGAAACGGTCAGCGCTCTCCTGCCTCTCGCCCGCCAGAAGAACCTTCCCGTGACAGTTCTGATGGACGCGCGCTTTCCATCTTCCCTGCGGGGAGATCCCTTCCACCTCAAGCAGATCCTGACCAACCTTTTGGGAAACGCGATCAAATTCACAGAGTCCGGAGAAGTAGCTCTCACGGTCACTCCCGTCCTGACCTCCGATACACGGGAGCTTTCTGTCCGGTTCGAGGTCTCCGATACCGGCATCGGCATCGCCGAAGAAGAAAAAAGCCGCATTTTTGAAAGCTTCTCCCAAGGCGACGACTCCGTCACAAAACGATATGGCGGGGCGGGCCTCGGGCTCGCCATCACCCGGCAGCTGGTGGATCTCGAGAAAGGAAAACTGGGCTTTCTGAGCCATTCCGGAAAAGGGTCCATCTTCTGGTGTACGATTCCCTATACCGTCGACAACGATCTGTCGCTTCTGAAACCCGACTGGACGGCTCAGTCCCCGGTGTCGGTCTGGGCTCCACCCGAAAGACACGAAGAAATCCGGACACTCCTTGCGCTCCTGGGCATCGATCCGCACGCACCGGATTCGAATCTCTCCGCAGCGGATTCTGCCTCCCTCGGATCTCATCCTCCCCGAAAACCCCTGCTCGCAACCATCACCCGGGACACCCTTCCGGCATTCCGGGAGTATCTCGAAACCCAGCTGAAACGCCTGGACCGGGAAGATCCGCTGACGATCGTTTCGGTGGAAAAATCCATGTCTCTTGCGCGGGTGGATCTTCCTCAGACCGGAGGATGGATTGTCCTGACGGATTTCCCGCCTGCGCCGGAAGCTGTCAGCCGGATTCTTGGATGGCCGATCTCAACAGGCTCTCCCTCTCCGCATAAAGCCCCCGCACCGACCCTCCCGACACAACAGCAAACAAGTGGAACAATTCTTGTGGTCGACGACCAGGAGGTGAACCGGACTGTCCTCGAAGGTCTTCTCGAGAGCAAAGGGTACCAGGTGATATCCGCCATCGACGGGGAGTCGGCGCTCGACCTCCTGGAGAAGAACAGCGCCCGGTTCGATCTCATGATCCTCGACCTGTGCATGCCCGGGAGGGGAGGACTGGATGTGTTGAAGGCCCATCGCTTTCTGGAGTCGAAAAATCCTGTACCGGCCATCATTCTGACGGCGAACCAGTCGGAAGAGGCCAGGCTCGACAGTCTGGACGCCAAAGCCGAAGTTTTTCTGACCAAACCTCTCGATACCCGGCGTCTCCTGGAAACCATCGACCGGATCATCAAGAGACAGGCGGTCACATGCGGACGGATCGCTTCCGATTCTTCCAATCGGACTCTCCTTCCGGAAGATGTACTTCCCCTCATCGAGACCGGTACGCTCCTGGCGCTCCGCGAATTCAGCCCTCACCCGTCTTTTCTCCGGAAACTCGTGAACGGGTTCATCGCGGAAGGACACCGACATATGGACAATCTCCAGGATGCGTGCCGTCAGAAAGACTACCCTGTTCTGATGGAAGCCCTTCACTCCCTCCGGGGAAGCGCACTGCAACTGGGGGCCCTGAAACTCGCCCATCTCTGCCGGGAAGCGGAGAAGCTCACCGTCCCGGATCTGATGGAAAGCCGGCTCGGCCCCCTGGCAGAGCGCTTACCTCACACCTTTGATGAAACCCTGCAGGAGCTCGACCGGCTGATCGGCACCCTCCCC
>JAKAAM010000096.1 GCA_021802325.1 Nitrospirota bacterium | reverse complement strand
ATCCATCCCGGGTCAAAGACGGTTCTCGTCTTGACAAGGGATCATGGATCCCGGCTTGCGGAGGGGGTCCGGGGATTCGCGGTCAAAAGCTCCGTCTTCGACGGCGCATCCTGGTGGGCAAAAAACTCCCCGATAACCGACCCCGACCTCGACTGGGTAGAATTTATCGGACGTCTTCAACCGCGCCTTCCGCTCCGGAAACAGGCGTGGCAACAAGACGGGGATCTCAGAAGACACGCAAGAGAGATCGCGGTGTCCCTCATCAATCTCTTCGGGCTGGATCCGGATTCTATCGGGGAATATGCGCGGGCGAAGGGAGTCGTCCGTTATGACAGGGAAATCCAGTCGTACGGAGGAGATCTTCTGGACATGGTCCTCGATCAGATCCGAAAGACACCCTCCAAGGCCGGAGAAGAAGACTTTCCCGGGAGGACACCCCCGCACGCTCCCTTTCCTTCGGTAGCCGAACATCCGGAATGAATGTCTTTCGGAGCCTGTTAATATTGGGCTTCCGCCAAAAGGGACCATGAGAAAATTCCTGACCCTCACGTGGCAGAAAGGAATCCACTGCCCCTCCGAAAAAAGAAGGATCTGGGCCTGACAGAGAGAACTGCCCCACTTTCCGAGCCTTTGTCTCAGGGAAAAAATCCCAAAAACAGAAAAAACGAAGGTCAGTCATGAGCAGTCTGTTGAGGGGGAATCCAGTCTGGGAATTCGAGGAGTTCGGACAACGTATAGCCCCGTGGTCCGGTCGTCCGGGACGGGAGGGAGGGGCTCGTCGACGACCCTGTTTGACTGGGCCCCCCTCGGTCGATGTGGCCGAAGAGGGGAACGCCTATGTGGTGTCGGCAGAACTCCCGGAGGTCAAGAAGGAAGACACGAAGGTTTCCACGGAAAACGGGTTCCTGACGGTCCCCGGAGAGCGCAGGAAGGAACGTGAGGAGAAGAAAGGAGTCCGTTATCACCGGACCGAACGTTGCGATGGATCCTTCCTCGGAGTTTTACCCTCCCCGACGACGCCGATCCGTCCAGAGTGACGGCGACCATGAAGGACGGCGTTCCGAAGGCCCGGATCGAAAAGCCCCCGGGACTCCCTCAAAGGCCATCCCGATCGGGAGCGGATAGGAGAACGGGGGAGGGAGCTCTTCTCCATCCTCTCACCGAATTTCGCTCGTCCGGAGGAAGACCAACGCTTCCGAAAAACAACGTCCTATCGTCCGATCGACGATCCCCATCCTGAAAGGAGAAAAAATGCCCGCAAAATCCTCAAAGCCCTCGAAGAAAAGCCCGAGCACGAAACAAGACCTTCCACTACCTCCCACCGTTGAAGCGGCCCCTGCAAAAAAAAGGGCTTCGGGGATCCTCAAGAAGAAATCCCGCGAAATTCCCCCGGAAGCACACCATCAAATGATAGCCGAAGCGGCGTATTTCATGGCGGAACGACACGGATTTCCCGATGGGCAACACGAGCGAGACTGGTACGAGGCCGAAAAGATAATTACGCAGTCCCTGGACTGATACGGTTATGCCAAAAAGGAGGGCTCAATGAAATCGGTGAGTGTGCTTCTTGTGGGATTGGGACGTGTAGGAAGCCGATTCTACGACAAGCTTCAGGGGATGGGAAAGGAGCGGGTCCGGATCGTGGGTGTTTGCGAACGGGACGCAAAGAACCCCTATGTGGCAAAAGCCCAGAAAGACGGCATCCCCTTTTGTTCCGACTATCGGGAGGCGGTCCGCTCCCTTGGAAATACGATCGACATCATCCTCGACACCACCAATGTTCCCGCCGTCAAACAGGATCTCCGGGCTCTCCTCCAGGAGACCTCTAACCACCATACCGTCCTCCTTCCCCTCGTGGTCTCCTACCTCATGTGGTATCTTTCCGACCAGACAGAGGAAATGGTCCAGAACCATGTCGATCCGGGATATTAGAATACACGTTCTCCGGATCGACATCATGGCCCGTATGCCCCACCGGACGATCAATCCGGCAAGGATCGATCCGATCTTGACAAGATCATGGCCCTCAAGCGTTCCCTCATGAAGGGCTTTGTCGCCACGGTGGCCCGGGCCAATGGCGTCCTCACTCCTGCCCAGGAGGAGGAGGCCGGAAAATTCTGGCGAGGGATGGTCCAAACTCACCATAAAATGGGGGAATCCCGCCGATAGTCCGTCCATGGAGAGACGGCTCCTCCGGTCTCCCTCCTTCATTCTTTTGGCTCTTCCGAAGAATTCGTTGGTCGAAAATTGTAGATAAGAATATTGCTATGGATTGAGGATTTGAGGAGAGTGCATCCCGGTCCTTTTGTTGAGATAATGAGGATTGTCTACGTCTTCATCACTCTCAAACAGAAAGGAACCGAGATGCTTCTTAACACTATCCTCAATCACGTCCAGAAATTCAAGGGCTTCGTCTTCAAGAAGGTTCAGTGGGCCAATCCCGAAAAGACAGAGATCGACGTCCTTGTGGAGGCTCGAGCGAACAGTCAGCCCCGCTTCCGTCCGTGTGGAAGGAAGGGTCCACGCCATGGGAGACAACCTGTTCGACGATTCGCCTATCTTCCCCTCTGGGGGATTCCCGTCATGCTGGTTTATGCACCTCGGCGAGTGGAGTGTTCCTGGTGCGGCGTTCGGGTGGAAAGCCTTCCCTGGACGCTTCCGGAGAACCCCAAGAGTCCCCTGACGGAGACCTATGCGTGGTTTCTGGCCCGATGGGCGAAGCGGCTCTCCTGGTCCGAGACGGCCGAGGCGTTCAAGACCACATGGGACATGGTGTACCAGGCCGTGTCCATGGCCGTCAGATG
>JAKAAM010000095.1 GCA_021802325.1 Nitrospirota bacterium | reverse complement strand
TTCGAGGGGCAGGATCCTACGACCACTTCATACCCTCGGCCACAGGGGCTCTGGTCAGCCGGGGAGAATTCCTGACCTCCTACACTCCGTATCAGCCTGAGGCCTCACAGGGGCTTCTCCAGGCCATCTTCGAATTTCAGACGGCCATTTCTCGCCTCTATGGCATGGATCTCTCCAATGCCTCCCTCTACGACGGGGCGACGGCATTGGCAGAGGCCGTTCTTGTGGCCATCCGAGAAACCGGCCGCAGCCGGATTCTCCTCTCCGAAGGATTGGATCCCATGATTCGAGAGGTGGTGCACACCTATCTCGAAGGGTTATCCATCAAGATTGATCTCCTGCCTTTGGGCCAGGGAGGACAATCGACACCAGAGGCTTTTAAGGCGAGAGTGGATGAGAGCCTGGCCTGTTTTGTGGGAGCCATCCCCACCTTTTTCGGCACAATCGATGATTTTTCCGGAGTCGCGGACCTTCTCCATGGTCAAGGGGCGCTTTTTATTCTGCATGCCAATCCGCATGCACTTGCGCTCCTCCGCACTCCCGGAGAATGGGGCGCAGACATTGCCACAGGAGAAGGCCAGTCCTTGGGTCTGCCACTTTCTTCAGGAGGCCCTTATCTGGGGCTCATGACCGCCCGCAAAAAGTATGTCCGCAGGATTCCCGGTCGTCTGGCCGGCATGACAAAGGATTCCGAGGGGCGTCCCTGTTTCGTCTTGACCCTGCAGGCTCGGGAACAGCATATTCGCAGGGAAAAGGCCAATTCTAATATTTGCAGCAATGAAACTCTGCTGGGAATTGCCGCTCTCGTCAACATGGCCCTTCTGGGTCCTGGCGGTTTGGCAAGGGCCGCAGCCGGATCGTTGAAAAACGCTCACGAGCTGGAGAAACGCCTGACGGCTCTTCCTGGAGTTCGCAATCTTTTCCCGGATGCTCCGTTCTTTCATGAGTTTGTCCTGGAAATGACGCCTCCGGCTCGGAAGATGAGTCAATTTCTCCTCGAAAGAGGCATTTTGGGGGGGCTCCCTCTTGAGCCCGTCCTTGGACCTTCCTGGTCGGGACGCTCCCTTTGGTGTGCCACCGAGGTCCGAACAGAAGAAGAAATCAATCAGGCTGTCGATCTTGTTCGGGAATTTTTGAGCCAACACTGATCCGAAACATTCTAGAGAAGGAATCGATGACGCAGGTGGAAGATATTCGTGATGGTGAGGGACGGGTTGTGGAGCGCCCTCCGATGGAGCCAACTCTTTGGGAAAAGTCTCGCCGGGGAACAAAGGGCGTTTGCGGTCCCGGGGCCGATCCTCATGCTGTAACAAAAAAAATTCCCGCTCAGCTCCTTCGGAGCGATCCCCCGTCTCTCCCGGAGCTTTCTGAACTCGAAGTGGTGAGGCATTTTACCCGTCTTTCCCATCTTTCCCGCGGAGTGGACACCCATTTTTATCCCTTGGGTTCCTGCACCATGAAATACAACCCAAAGGTCATGGATCGGATTCCTGAAATCCCAGGGTTCAAAGATCTTCACCCCCGCATGGATGCTGAGGGAATGCAAGGGCTTTTGGAGGCCCTTGCGATCTGTGAAGAGAGCTTGGCCTCATTGATGGGAATGGATGAGGTGACCCTTGCTCCAGCCGCAGGAGCCCATGGTGAGCTGTCAGGCATTCTCATTGCTCGTCGATATTTTGAATCAAAGAAAGATCGGACCCGTACAGAGATTCTCATCCCAGACTCCGCGCATGGAACCAATCCCGCAAGTGCCGCAATGGGGGGGTTTTCCGTTCGGGTTGTGGCGTCGGGACCCGACGGAGGCGTTGACCTCGACTCGCTCAGGGACTCCCTCTCAAATCGGACGGCCATGGTCATGATGACCGTTCCCAACACCCTTGGGCTTTTCGAGAAAAATTTGAAAGAAATGATCACCCTTGTCCGCTCGGCAGGGGCTCTTCTTTATATGGATGGTGCAAACTTCAATGCTTTTATGGGAGTTCTTCGGCCGGGAGATCTGGGGTTTGATATTGTTCATATCAATACCCACAAGACCCTTGCGACCCCTCACGGGGGAGGAGGTCCGGGATCGGGACCGGTCGGGGTGACTCGGGAGCTGGCTCCGTTTCTTCCTTCACCACGAATTGTGAAAGAGGAGGGTCGCTATCGTCTGGCAAGCCCCGAAGGGTCGATTGGCCCGCTCCGCTCCTTTGTCGGGTCGACGCTTGTCCTCCTTCGGGCCTTGGGGTACATGAAGATGTTAGGCAAAAATGGGCTTCGGGATGTCTCGTTGTATGCCCTGCTCAATGCCAACTATCTTCGCGTTCTGCTTGACGGGGTGCTGCCCCGAAAAGGCGAGGGCCTCTGTGCTCATGAATTCGTCTTGTCAGTCAAGGAGTTCTCGACTCATGGCCTTCATGCCTCTGATTTTGCCAAGGAGATCCTTGATGCAGGGTATTATGCTCCGACTGTCTCTTTTCCCTTGATTGTTCCCGAAGCGCTGATGGTCGAGCCCACGGAAACCGAATCAAAAGAGACGCTGGACCGGTTTGCCCGGGATTTTCGGACGATTTGCGAGAAGGCCCGCCGATCCCCCGAGTTCTTAAAGGGAGCGCCCAGACGGACTCCGGTTTCCCGTCCCGACGAAGTCGGTGCAGCCCGGGATCCTGTTCTGACCGACCCCCGTTCCCTTTAGGGGGGTGGGATGTCTGCCGGTGTGCCAAACGGTGGGTTTGACCGAAAGGTGATCTTTCTTTCGGATCGGGGAGGATCGGCGCGCGATCAAATGGCGCGAGATCGGGAGATTCTTTCGCGCCCGTCACTTTGGCGCCGGTCTCTTTTGCGCCTCTATCGCATTCATTCGGGAGTGACGG
>JAKAAM010000094.1 GCA_021802325.1 Nitrospirota bacterium | reverse complement strand
GACGCCAATTGGGACAGAGTCTTCTCTTCTCGAAGAAGTTCAAGGACGACCTTCGACTTGAACTCGGGTGAGTAATGTTTGCGATCTGTTCTCATTGTGCTTAGGACCCCCCTGTTTTTTGTCTAGATTTCTGGATCCATCATAGTTTGAACTGGCTTCGCATCGCCGGATCGTGATCGGCCTGGTAGATCGGGATTGCCAGAATGACTCCCGCCACGAGGAGCGTCTTCCCCAATTCGATGGCAAACTGGCGAAGCACCGGAATCAGTTTCGGATCTCGGCGACGGGTGATTTTTGCCAGTTCATTCGACATGAACTTCTCCTTGTTCGTGGTTGACTTTTCGTATCCAAATGGATACGATTGTTGCATGATCGTTCTCCGGCAAACCGAAACCTTCTCCCGTTGGCTTTCCCGTCTTTCGGATAAGATCGGACGGGCCCGGATCCTGGCCCGTCTGAAACGGATCCAAACCACAGGAAATATGGGCGACGTGAAACCGGTGGGAGAGGGAATTTCGGAGATCCGTATCGATACGGGACCCGGCTACCGCCTGTATTTCGTTCGACGGGAGAATACGGTGATCCTCCTTCTTTGCGGCGGCGACAAATCGACGCAGGACCGGGACATCTCTCGGGCCAGGGAACTGGCAAAAACAATGGAGTGAGCCATGAAAGAAAAAATCACGGACTTCGATCCCGCGGCCTATCTCGACAGCGAGGAGACCATTGCGGAATATCTGACCGCCATTCTGGAAGAGAACAATCCCGACCTTCTCCTTTCCGCCCTTTCCGACGTCGCCCGGGCGCGGGGAATGGCCCAAATCGCCAAGGATTCCGGACTCGGGCGGGAAAGTCTTTACAAGGCTTTGGCTCCGGGAGCCACTTTACAAGCCCCAGCTATCTGGAGCGACTTAAGGCCAAGAATGTTCAAATCAGCATGGATGGAAAAGGCCGAGCTCTCGACAACATTTTCACCGAGCGACTCTGGAGAAGCCTCAAGTACGAAGAGGTTTACCTCCATGAGTATCAATCTCCCAAGGAGGCTCGAGAGCGGATCCAGTCCTGGTTCACCTTCTACAACCGGGAACGACCTCACCAGTCCTTGGGGTACAAGACTCCCTGGGAGGTCCTACAAGAGACATCCTCTGAGGGATAGAGCCACCAAACCTCTCTCCTCAGACTGGAGATGACTTCCTCCAGAATGTGCTTACATAAGTCATAAAATCTGTCTTGACAAGTGGGTCCATATATGGTCCCTTCCCCGGTTGCAAGAGGGTGATCCCCGTCAGAAGGAAGGTCGTTGCGTACATATATCCGGCCTCGTGTTGGAAATCTCTTGGATTTCCGGGCCTCGATGAAACATTCGCGCACTCTCGCCTTATCACCATAGCGGCTTCAAAAGCCTTTGGACCCATCAGGTTTTGAGAGTGCCGGTTCGACCGGTCCGTCATCGTGGGGTTTGCCCCTCTACGCATTCTGGTGGTGGGTGCTCTCTTTACAGGATCTTTTCAGTGACAATGTGGTCGATTACAGATGATAAGGTGGCACGACTCTCTTTGCCCCTTTTTCTGCCTCTCTCAGGCCGCCTTCCTGGCGTTGCGGCCCGTGGGATCGTAGACTGCGTCGTTCTTTGTGAGCAGGACCCAGATCACCCGGGCATTCTTGTTGGCCACCGCCACCGCCGTTCGATTGTATCCCCGTCGAAGAAGGAGGTCGGCAATCCAGGCGTTTCGTCCCCGAAGCTCCTGTCCTCCCGAGGCCAGTCTCTGAACGGATCGCACCACGGCACGGCCTCCATGGATCAGAAGCGTTCGGAGATAGGCATCTCCCCGTTTTGAGATCCCCAGCAGGACATTTTTGCCCCCACTGGAGTGTTGTTGGGGGACAAGTCCAAGATAGGCCGCAAAGTGACGGCCGTTCTTGAACCGAAAGGGATCTCCCACCACCGCGATCAGAATGGTCGCCGTGAGAACTCCGATGCCGGGAATGCTCATGAGCCGTTGGCACGTCGAATCTTTCCTGGCAAAGGCCGCAATCTGACGGTCGAAGTCCTCGAGCTTCTCCGCAAGTCCCGCCAGCTCTTTTTGCATGGCGGTGAGAGTCTGCTTGAGAAACGGAGAGATCCGCGTGTCGTCCGCGTTATTGACCAGCCGGTTCAGCTCCGCTTCGACCTTGCCGGCCGAGACCTTCAGGACCACCCCATACTCGGTGAGAATCCCCCGAATGTGGTTGATTGTCGCGGTCCGAAACTCAAGGAGAAGTTGCCGGGCCCGATGGAGGCTTTGAAGGTCCTGGGCCTCTTCGGTCTTGATCGGAACGGTCGGCATCGAGGGCCGAAGGGATGCTTCGGCAATGGCCTGGGCATCATTCCAGTCATTTTTGTTCGTCCGAACGAAGGGCTTCACATACTGGGGCGCAATCAGAACCACCGTGTGCCCCATTTCCTGGAACCTGCGTCCCCAGAAGCTCGCGGATCCGCAGGCTTCCATCGCAACAGTGCAAGGAGGAATGTTTTGAAGGGTCGCGGCAAGATCTCTTCGCGAAACCTTCTTCTTCATGACGCTATTCCCTTTTTCATCGAGTCCCACAAGATGAAACACGGTTTTTGCCAGATCCAGGCCAATTGTCGTAATCTTCATGTTGGTTCCTCCTTCGTTATTCCGTGAATGAGTGAGTCTTATCACCACCCATTTTGGCCCGCTTGAGGCCGTTAGGAAAGAGGGAGGGACCATTTAATCACCATATGTTTTGGCTCAGAATCTCGATCAGCTCCACGAGAGCCGTATCGAAAAAATCCTCTTCGTCCGAATAGACAAGCAGCGCCCCGAACAGGGTTCCTCCCCGAAACACCGGGAAGCCAGCCCCGGAGA
>JAKAAM010000093.1 GCA_021802325.1 Nitrospirota bacterium | reverse complement strand
CTGAAGGATCAGGTCGGGACTCTAATCTCTGAAAGGAATGAACCTTCTCCGGATTTGTCTTCCTATCTCGAATCTCTGTTGCCCCGGCTGGAAGCCCGGCTCTACGGACCGGAGGATTGATGCGGATCGAGCTCCTTCACCTTCTGGCATACGGGAATTTTCGAGACAAGGTTCTCGACTTAGGGAAAGATCCCGGCTTTCACCTCATTTACGGCCCCAACGAAGCGGGAAAAAGTACGACGCTTCGGGCTCTTTCCAGCGTCCTTTTCGGCTATCCGCACAAAGTCGAGGACGGGTATCTCTATGGATCCCATGATATCCGGCTTGGAGTCGACCTGATCGCAAAAGACGACCGAAGGCTCGCCTTCACCCGGACTCGCCAGAGAAAAAACCCCTTGCTACTGGCCGATGGAAACTCCCTAGATGAGGGAATCCTGGCAGCCTTTCTGGGCGGTCTTTCCCGTGAAACCTTCGAGAAAGTTTTTTCCCTGAACCATGAACGGCTCAGAAAACATGCTCAGGCGCTTCTTTCCGAAGGTGGAGCCTTGGGGCTGGGGCTCGCCGAAGCTGGATCGGGTATCTCCAACCTTCGCAAAAAACTCGACGACCTTTCGAAGGAACGAAAAGAATACTTCCTTCCCTCCGGATCTAAGCCGGTCATTAATCAGAAAATCTCGAAACTCTCCGAGATCAGAAAGGAAATCAGAGCAAGGACTGTCTCCCCCTTCGAATACAAGAAACATCTCAAGCGGATCCAGGCTCTCGAGGACGCGCTTGAGGAGGCACGAAAGACCAGGGACAAGATCGAACGCGAGATCCGGCGAAACGAACGCATTCTTCGGACCCTTCCCAAACGCTCCGAACATGAGGCCCTTTCCGCAAAGCTCCTGAACCTGGCCGAAGTCGAAATTTTACCCCTTGAAGCCGCGAGCGAGCGCATTCGGGCCGAGAGCGGTTTGACCTCGGCCACTAAGGCGCTTGATCAGGTCAAGGAGTTGATCGCCGAAATCGGACGGCAGATCGATGCAATAGAGGTCGATTCCAGGATCATTGATCACGAAGAAGAAATCAGCCGCCTCGAAAAAAGAAGCGGGGCCATCGCCAAGAGTTTGGAAGATCTTCCCCGGAGAGAGCGGGAACGAGACCTCCTTCTTTCTCAAGCGAGCACCCTGCTTCAAGAAGTGGGACTCCCTGATGCCCCGGACAAACTCAAGGAAATACTTCCCCCTTTAGCAAGACAAAAACACATCTCTTCCCTGATCGAACGCCGAGCAACCCTCGAAGTGAAAATCGATACGGCCAGGGAAAACGAAAAAATGGCCGAAAGAGAACTCGACCGGGCCCGCGAGGAACTCCGGGCCACAACGGAGACCCCGGATTTTTCCGAGATCGAACAAATTCTTCCGGAAGCCGACCGTCTGGGGGATCTTTCCTCCGAAATCGAAAAAGGAAGGGGATCCGCTCTTCAGGCGCAAAAAATCCAGGCGGAAAAGATCCGTTCTCTCGGCGTCTCCTCGGGAGAGGTTTCCGTCCTGCGGGAAATGGTGCTCCCCTCCGACAGCACGGTCGCGCAAATGCACGAAGACCATGTGGCGATCCAGAATGAGGTGAAGGAGATCCAGTCGACTCTCCGAAGACTTGAAAAGGAGGAGGCGACAACCCGAAAGAAGATCCAGCAACTGGGCCGGACTGGAGAAGCGGCGACACTGGAGGATCTTGAAGGCGTGCGAAAACGCCGGGAGGAGGGCTGGAGCCTCATACGGGGACGCTATATCGAAGACCGGGACGACCTCGAAGAGGCATGCCGCACGTTCGCTGAAAATACTCTCCTGGCCGACCGCTTCGAGGAACTGGAACAGGAGGCTGACCGCCTCTCTGACGTATTGCGCACCCACGCCAAGGAATCGGCAGAGCTCGAACTCCTGAGAAAACAGGCGGAATTGGCTGAAACCCAGCGTGAACAGGAAACCCGATCTCTTGCCATCTGTGAAAAAAAACAGAAAGGATTTTCAAAAACCTGGACCGCCCTCTGGCCAAATGGTCTCGTGACAGTCGGCTCCAACAATCGTCCCGACCGCCTTCCCGATGCCATGCAGGAGTGGCTGAAGAAACGGGAAGAGATCCTTCTCGAAGCGAATCGGATTGAACAACAAAAGGAAGAGACGGCCCTTCTCCTCAAAAAGGAACGGGAGGCGGCTGAGCGACTTTCAGTGGCTCTTTCCATTTTGGACCCCGGGTTTTCCCCTTCTCCTTCAGCCGGCCTCGATACGCTTCGGCAAAAAAGCCGGCTGATTCTTGAAAAACTCCGGGGCCTTCGCTCCCTCCGGGAAAAGGCCGAGGACGCTGTCCGAACCGAGACTCTTCGAAAAAAGCAGGCTACAGAGCATGTGAAGGAACTCTCCGGAGAGATCCAAGAGTGGAAGGATCAATTTTTGAATGCATTGAGAGAAGCGGGCCTTCCTCCTTCTGAAGATCACGTTTCCACCAAGTCTGTCCTCGAAACAATGGGCGAGCTGAACACCCTCAGAGAACGGATAAAGGAGAAGAGTGACCAGGTCGAGAAGATGCGGAGTGATCACGAGGAATTTTCCCGGGATATCGCCCGGTACTCGAAATTTCTTGATAAAGTCCCCGAATCCCCCCTCGACACTTCTGCCCTTCTGGGGCAGGCCCTCCAAAAATCCCGAGAGAACAGAATCCAGCGATCCGCCCTCGAAAAAAGGCTAGAAACTGAAAACGGAAACAGGATTCGCTTCGAGATCGCCATCCGGGAAAACGAAAGTCTTCTTGCAACCCTCTGCCATCAAGCCAAATGCCAGGACGTTTCCGATCTTCCCATCCTCGAAGCCCGATCGAAGGAAAAACAAGAAGCA
>JAKAAM010000092.1 GCA_021802325.1 Nitrospirota bacterium | reverse complement strand
CTCTCCTTTCGCCCATTCCGGGCCCGAGGGACAAGACCGTGGCCCGATAAGGAGCCATCGACACCGGCCAGATGATCCCCTTCTCATCATGCGACTGCTCGATAGCGGCGGCGAGGATGCGAGACACACCAATACCATAGCAACCCATGAAGAAAGGAATCTCCTTGCCGGCCGAATCCAGAAACGTCGACCCCATGGGATCGCTGTACTTATGACCAAGATAGAAAACATGGCCGACTTCGATCGCCGTCCGGCTTGCCAGCATGAATCCGCAAACTGGACAAACCTTGGCATCCGGAGCTTTCTCGACATTAGAAGCCCAGGAACACTTTTCGCAAGTCATGACCGTATCTTCTCCCGAATCCGCCATGACCATAAATTCGTGAGAGAGGTTGCCACCGATCAGTCCCGAATCGGCCTCCACCATTCGGTGCTCCAGTCCGAGTCTGAGGAAAATGCGGGCGTAGGTCTCCTGCATCCGGGCATATATTCGACGGGCATCTTCTTCGGACGCACTGAACGAATAGGCATCCTTCATGATGAATTCCCGACCGCGGAGCATTCCGAAGCGGGGTCGGCGTTCGTCCCGGAATTTCGTCTGGATCTGATAGGCCAGAAAAGGAAGCTGCCGGTAGGATCGGATCAGCTGTGACACCAGGTCCGTAATGACTTCCTCATGGGTCGGTCCCAGAGCAAAAGCGCGTTCGTGCCGGTCGGAAAGCCGGAAGAGCTCCGGGCCGTATGCCTGCCATCGTCCTGTTTTTTCCCAGAGATCGGAGGGTTGCAGGGCGGGAAGAAGGACCTCCTGCGCTCCTGCGGCATTCATCTCCTGCCGGATGATGGTCTCGACTTTACGGAGGACCCGAACAGCCATGGGGAGATAGGAGTAGACGCCACCGGCAAGCTTTCGGACCAATCCTGCCCTGAGCATCAGGCGATGGCTGACAACCTCCGCTTCGGCCGGTTCTTCATGCAGTGTCTGGACCGGATCGAGTGAAGCTTTCAAAGATCTCCCTTTCTCAGGAGCGTCCCATAGCGGGATGCATGGGAAGTCCATTCTTTCCTGCAGCAGGGATCTTTCCGTCGCGCATGTTCTGTGCCCGTACCTCAACCTGCTGAATAATGAATTCCTCGATATCTGTATCCTTGATTTTCTTCACGACTTCGCCGTTCTCGAAATAAATACCAACACCCTGACCTCCGGCTATCCCCAGGTCGGCTTCCTTTCCTTCACCGATTCCGTTGACCACGCAACCCAAAATCGACACATCCATTGTCTCCTTGATATGGGCGAGTCGTTCTTCCACTCTCTGGGCTATTCCGACCACATCGATCTCAAGGCGTCCACACGTCGGACAGGCGATCACATTCACACCTCTTTGCCGTAAATTCAGGGACTTCAGGATTCCCCATGCAACCTTGACCTCTTCCACAGGGTCTGCCGCCAGCGACACACGAATGGTATCCCCGATTCCCCGGGCAAGCAGATAACCGAGTCCAACCGCCGACTTCACCGTCCCCGAAAGAAGAGGTCCGGCCTCGGACACCCCGATATGGAGCGGGTAGTCGCACCGCTCTGACATCAGCGTGTAGGCATCGATCGTATCCGGCACGTTGGACGCCTTCAGGGAAATCTTGATGTCATAAAACCCTTCTTTTTCCAGAAGATGCACATGCCGCAGGGCCGATTCCACCATGGCTTCCGGTACCGGATGTCCGTACTGTTCCAGGAGATCCCTTTCGAGAGAACCCGCATTCACACCAATCCGTATCGGAAGACCTTTGTCCTTCATCCGGTCCACAATGGCCCGGACTTTTTCCTGGCTCCCGATGTTTCCGGGATTGATTCGAATAGCGTCGACGCCTCCTTCGAGGACCTTAAGCGCCAGATGATAGTCGAAATGAATATCCGCGACGACAGGGATCGGAGATTCCTTCCGGATCTTTCCGACCGCTTCGGCCGCTTCCATGTCCACGACGGCCACCCGGATAATTTCACATCCGACCGAGGTTAGCTTCTTGATCTCCTCCATCGTTGCAGGAATATTTCTCGTATCGTTGACGGTCATCGACTGAACGGCAACCGGTGCACCGTCACCAATCGGAACAGAACCTACCATAATGCGCCGCGTTTTCTTGCGTTCGATTTTCATCCGTCCGAGCTCCTTCAGAAAGTCTTCCCGGCAAGCCGGGGATCCCGTCCGTCTCGTCTGTCTTATCGGGTACCGAAGAGACGCATGAGATCGTTATAAAAAGCAAAAACCATAATCGTCAGTAGAATCACAAAACCCACCTGCATGGACAACTCCCGGACACGAATTGAAAGAGGCCGGCGCAGGATGCCTTCGGCAGTCAGGAAAAGCATATGACCGCCGTCAAGAACGGGGACGGGCAAAAGGTTCATGACACCCAGGGTGACACTGATGAACCCCATGAAAATCAATAGATTCACAATACCGGACTTCGCCGCTTTCGCAGACATCTGAGCGATCAGGATAGGCCCACCCAGATTTTTCGAAGAGATCGCCCCCGTCAAGATCTTATAGAGAGACACGACCGTGATCCGGGTGACATTGACCGTTTTCAGAAAGCCTTTTCCCAACCCGTCGAACAGCCCGTATCGGACCTGATGAATATCGCCCTGCGGGGCCACTCCAATTTTCCCCTGCGGGACTTTTTCGCCATAGATATTGGAACCGATTTCCGTCTTGGGGACGATCTCGAGGGGCAGAGCGACATCTCCCCTCTTGACGATCACATGGAGCGTTTTTCCAGAATGGCCTTCGATTCCTCTCCGGAGGTCGTTCCATGTTGTCAGGGGCTTGCCGTCTACCGAAAGAATCTTGTCTCCCGGCATGAGCCCCGCCATCTGAGCCGGAGACTTTGGAAGAACTTTGCCTATC
>JAKAAM010000091.1 GCA_021802325.1 Nitrospirota bacterium | reverse complement strand
CTTGTTCATCCCGAGAGCTTTCAATTCCATCCAACCGGAGTGATGTTCCCTTCCGAAATGGCCGGCATGCTGATCACAGAGGCGGTCCGGGGAGCGGGAGCTCGCATGTACAATCGTTTGGGAAAACGGTTTGTCAATGAGCTTGAGACGCGTGATGTCGTGGCTTCTGCAATTATTCGGGAATGTGCTGAAGGGCGTGGAGTCAAGACACCTCAAGGCACATCAGGCGTTTACCTCGACCTTGTTGCCATTGATCGAGACTCCGGAGAGGGGACCGTGGAAAAACGCTTTCCGAACATCCTGAAGCTGATGAAGCGTCACCATGTCGATCCGACGAAACGGCCGATTCTTGTCTATCCTACGCTGCACTATCAGAATGGAGGAATTCGGATCGATGCTCAGACCCGGACATCCGTGTCTCATCTGCTTGTCGCGGGAGAAGCTTCGGGGGGGCTCCACGGAACAAATCGCCTAATGGGGAACTCTTTGCTTGAGCTCTTTGTCTTTGGCCGACGAGCCGGTGTTGAGGCGGCGAATCTTGCCATGAATCGTCCTGCCTTTTCATGGCGGGAAGCGAGCCTTGCGCACGTCGATCGCTTTGAGGAGGAGCTGAGTTCAGCCTTTTCCACTGAAGAACGTCCCATGGCGCCGGTCCTCTTCCCCGACTATCGTCGCCAGGGAACCTAAACGGAAATCCATTCACATTAACGCAGGAGAGTCTTTTGAACATTCATGAGTATCAGGCCAAGGAGCTTTTTAGGAGCTATGGGGTGGCGGTTCCGTCGGGGGTTGTTGTTGATTCTCCCGAAGAGGCTCGGAGGCTGATTTCGGAAAAGACCGGGATTTTTTCCGGATCTTCTGCTGTCTATGCTGTCAAGGCTCAGATTCATGCGGGAGGACGCGGAAAGGCCGGTGGGGTAAAGATCGCCAAAAGCGTTTCGGAAATCCCTGGATATGTTGAGGCTCTTCTGGGTAAGACACTCGTGACCCATCAGACTGGTCCGGAAGGACGACTTGTCCGAAAGGTATGGATCGAAGAAGGGGCTCAGATTGCGCGAGAATTTTATCTGAGTCTGGTTCTTGATCGTTCCAGCCGGCGGATCTCGATTCTGGCCAGTACCGAAGGGGGAATGGAGATTGAAGAGGTATCGGCAGCTCATCCGGAAAAAATATTGACTCTTTCCGTGGATCCGGAGATGGGGTGCAAGTCCTTTGTCGGTCGCCGTGTCGCCTCTTTCCTCGGCCTGCCGATCACGCTCTATGGCTCCTTTTCGACTCTTTTGGCCAATCTCTACCGATTCTTTCTCGACACAGATTGCATGATGGTCGAGATCAATCCTCTCATCCAAACCGGGGATGGGCGACTTTTGGCCCTTGATGCCAAAGTGTCCTTCGATGACAACGCCCTTTATCGTCAGGAAAAGATTCTGGCCCTCCGGGACCTCTTCGAGGAAAATGAACTGGAGATCGAGGCCTCTAAACATCGCCTCAACTATGTGAAGCTTGATGGTTCCATTGCCTGCATGGTCAATGGAGCCGGGTTGGCAATGGCCACCATGGATGTTATTGCCCTTGCCGGTGGAACTCCTGCTAACTTCCTCGATGTGGGTGGCGGTGCGAGCAAGGAAACCGTGGAACAAGCCTTCCGCATCCTTCTGGGCGATCCGGAGGTCAAAGGAATCTTTGTCAATATTTTTGGCGGGATTGTTCGGTGTGAGCGAATTGCCGGAGGAATCATCGCCGCTGCCAAGGACGTGAAGCTCCATGTTCCCCTGGTGGTCCGACTTCAGGGAACGAATGCCAAGGAAGGACGGGAGATGCTTCGGGAGTCAGGTCTTGACCTCCAGGTAGCAGAAGAACTCTTCGAGGGAGCCCAGAAAATTGTCCAGGCCGTGAAAGGAGCCAAATGAGTATTCTTGTTGACCGATCGACGCGGGTCATCGTCCAGGGAATTACAGGCAAGGAAGGAAGCTACCATGCGACCGCCTGTCGGGAATATGGAACACGGGTCTTGGGGGGAGTGACTCCGGGAAAGGGAGGGACTGTCCATGAAGGTTTCCCTGTATGGGATTCTGTTCGGGATGCTGTGGATGCCGTCCATCCGGATGTCTCTCTCATTTTCGTTCCCCCCGCCTTTGCTGCCGATGCCATTCTTGAAGCCGCCGATGCAGGAGTCGAGCTTATCGTTTGCATCACCGAGGGAATTCCTGTTCAGGACATGATGAGGGTTCGCCGCATCCTCGATATCCGACATGAAGAGGGTGAGACAGTCCGTCTTATCGGGCCAAACTGTCCGGGCATCATTACACCGGATGGGGCAAAAATCGGGATTATGCCGGGATACATCCACAAAAGAGGTAAGGTTGGGGTTGTCTCACGGAGTGGGACCCTGACCTATGAAGCGGTCTGGCAGTTGACCCAGTTGGGCCTTGGCGAATCAACCTGCGTCGGAATCGGAGGAGATCCCGTCAGAGGCCTTA
This sequence comes from Nitrospirota bacterium, assembly GCA_021802325.1. Next base: position 481 of record JAKAAM010000091.1, on the reverse strand, counting down.
ACTTTCTGGATGTCCTTGCCCTTTTTGAAAAGGATCCCGAGACTGAGGCCATCGTTATGATCGGCGAGATTGGGGGAGATGACGAGGAACGAGCTGCGGCCTTCGCTCGGGCGCATATGACAAAACCCGTGATCGGTTTTATTGCGGGCTTGACCGCTCCTCCAGGGCGGCGTATGGGGCATGCCGGTGCAATTGTTTCCGGAGGAAAGGGATCGGCTCGGGACAAGATGAAGGCGCTGGAGTCCTATGGAATCATCGTCGTCGACAATCCCTCGATTATTGGGAAGACGGTTGCCGAAACCCTGTCCAAGGGAGATTACCGGCGTGTGCCGACCTGTCACTAGGTCGCATCAATAGCGGCCATCCTTGCCGCAACAGGAATGATTCTTGAACGTTGACCCTGAACACAAAACGCATGAAGGAGAAAATATGTCGGCAGAGATTAAAGTGGGAGATAAGGCTCCGGACTTTACCCTGGAGG
>JAKAAM010000090.1 GCA_021802325.1 Nitrospirota bacterium | reverse complement strand
ATGTTTTGGCTCAGAATCTCGATCAGCTCCACGAGAGCCGTATCGAAAAAATCCTCTTCGTCCGAATAGACAAGCAGCGCCCCGAACAGGGTTCCTCCCCGAAACACCGGGAAGCCAGCCCCGGAGAGAATCCCGTTCTCCAGGTAGCGCTCCCTGAGAAATCCCGCTCCCGGATGGCCCCGGATCCGGTTCCAGACGACCGCGATTCCCGCCCGGATCGTCTCGCCCCAGAGACTTTGTCCTTCGGGAACGGAAGGATCCGTCGAAGGCACGAACCGGGAAAACTCTTCTTTCGCCTTGCCGAAGGTGGCCAAAGGACGACCTTTTTCCGTAACCGTGTCGTACTGGACGAAACGCACCAGCAGAAGACCGCCCTCCTCGACAATGATGCGGCAGGTTTCGGAGAGGAGTGTTTCCATTTCGGGGAGGGGGAGGATCAGACGGTCGACCCAGGAGAGAGCCCTGTAAAAAGAGTTTTGCCGGGAAGTCTTCAAGAGGTGGCGCGCCTTCCGGAGGAGAAAGATTCCTCCTCCCAGCAGACCAGTCAGAACGACGAACTCCCTGGCAATGTTCAGCATGCGCCCTTGCAGCAAAAACGTTCTCCGGCTGCTGGAGGCCTGGTTGGAGAGCTCGGTGCTCAAAAGCAACAAGCGGCGGTCGGTTTCCGCGAGAAGGGGAATGGGGCTTCCGGACAGGAGCCCTTTCTGAAGCTGTCCGAACAGGGAGTCCGTCCTGGTCAGCAGCCGCTGTCCTTTTTCCCCCAGAAAAGACTTGTTGGCCTTCATGACGGACAGATCGGTCTTTCCCTGGACCAGCAGTCCGGCCCGGTAGAGGATCCACGCGAAGGGAGCGGCGCCCGAAGGAGAGAGGGTGTTCAGAATCAGCAGGTCATCCATTCTCTCCAAGGAGACCAGGGCATCGGAGAACTGGGTCGTCAGGAAAATTCTCCGGTCGATGCGAGCGCTGTCCATGGACAGGAGGAGATAAAGGGTCAGGACGATAACGGCGGATCCCAGGAATCCGGGGTCGAAGAGGTTGAATACTTTTCTTTGCAGACCTCGTCCAGTCAGGATGTAGGGCATCATATCTCCTTGCCGGAATATTCTGGTCGTTCTTTTTCAGCAATCGTTGAAACGCCTCTGTGGAAGGTTCACTTGAAGGTCAATGAATCGAACCCGCGGTTGGCCCGGCTTTCGGTCGGAAATTTCTTGGATATTGTTTTCGGCAAGGGTCCATCAGAACGGTCAAGACAGCCGGGGCCCCCGAAGGCCCTGGAAACCTTCAGACACCACTTCAGAGAATCGGGATAGGGAGTTGCCCTATCTCGTTAGCATAAAATTCACTGTTCGGAACTGTCGGTCAGTGTGGCAAAGTACTCGGAAAAAGCTGGCGCCGCCAGCGGGAAAATCGCCAGCAGTTGCGGATCGAACTGATCCGGACAAACCCGTCCGTCACCTTTCAGAATAATCTCGACCGACAGGGCATGGTCGAACGGTTCCTTGTAGGGACGGCGGCTCCTGAGAGCATCGTACACATCGGCCAGGGCCATTATCCTGGCACACAAGGGAATTTCCTCCCCTTTTCTCCCCAAAGGATAACCACACCCGTCCCACCGTTCATGATGGCCAAGGGCAATGTCATAACCCATCGAGAGTTCCAAAGAGAGATTATTCTCCCCGATGATATTGGCGCCAAGGGACGTATGGGTTCGCATGATGGCCCACTCGCCCTGGTCGAGAGGTCCTGGCTTCAGCAATATCCGATCCGGAATACCGATTTTCCCAATGTCGTGCATCGGACTGGCCCTGAAGATAAGATCCGTAAAATCAGCGGACAACCCCAGACGGATCGACAGCTCTTTGCTGTAATAGGCGATGCGCTTCAAATGGGCGCCAGTTTCTTCATCTTTCTTTTGTGCGGCCCTGATCAGAGTTTCGATGGTCTGACGATAGCTTTCCTGAAGTTGAATGGTTCGCTGATGAACCGCCTTTTCCAGACGTTCATTGTTTTTTTGAATGTGGTCGCTGTATTCCTTGAGCCGCAGGAGATTGCTGACCCGAACCAGGAGTTCAGCCCGGTCGATCGGCTTGTAAAGATAGTCATCCACCCTGGCCCCAAGCATTCGTAACCGGATCGCCCGATCATCGAGCCCCGTGACAATGACCACCGGTATCGTCTCATACCGGGGGTCCGACTTGATCCTGGCCGCCAGCTCGAAACCGCTTATTTCAGGCATCATCCCGTCCGTCAGGACCAGATCGGGGTGACAGGACTCCATCTGGTCGAGCGCATCCTGCGCCGAACACGCAGTCAGCACTTTGTAGGGTTCCGACTTGAGCATCGCAGTGATGAGGCGGCGACTGCTTCCCTCATCATCCACAACCAGAACAACGGGGAGACGATCAGACATCGGGACGATCCTCCCTGGAGAGAAGAGCGGAGACTTTCTGGAGGAGACGTTCATGGCTGACAGGTTTCTGAATATATCCGTCTGAACCGGAGGCGATGATCCGGTCCTCGTCCCCTTTCATTGCAAGCGCAGTCAGGGCCAGAACGGGAATCTCCCGGGTAGAAGGCTCCTTTTTCAGAATACCGATCGCAACGAGACCATCCATTCCAGGCAGGTGAATATCCATCAGTATAAGGTCCGGACGGAGCGAATTGGCAAGTTCAATCCCATGCTCCGCATCCCTTGCCGAAACAATCAGATAGCCAGCTTTCCGCAAGATAATCTCGACAAGCTTCAGGTTGACCTCGTTATCCTCAACGATCAGAATTCTCCGCGGCAAAATTCTCTCCCTCCCCAGAAAGCAGGGTCAAAAACGATTCACATCATAAGGATTCAATTAAAATACCCTCTCTCAAGAGCGTGCGATAAATTTCAGGCAGCCAACGGAAATCGATGAAGATCGCTACCCCGTGACCACGCTGGACATCGGGCGCAATTGCGCTCCAGTGTGCGTTCGGTCTTCGAACCGCCCCTTCCTCAATCT
>JAKAAM010000089.1 GCA_021802325.1 Nitrospirota bacterium | reverse complement strand
TTCTCTTTGGTTTTTTGGTACTGTCTGCCTGCACAATCCGAACCCATTCTCCGCTAAAGTTCAATCCTCAGGCTCCCACAATTGAGGAAAAAAACGGCATCACCTATATCTATCTGCCGATCGAAATTGAGGACAAGGGCTCCCGAACCCTTCGGGTTCATCTTCGGGAAAATATTCTTGACCTGACGGCCAACGACCAACACTTCCGTCTTCGGGGAAAAAAGAGCTATACCTTTATCCTCCAGAATGCCAACAAGCCCTGGAAGGACATCTATCCTCGAGGGTGGCAGACGAAGTGGACCGACCATTACATGTCCCATCAGGATTGGGTTGTTCCGGCCATTTCCAAAAAGGTTGTGCCCCTTCTCTTTGTTCTGCCGGGTCCCCCGCCCTCTCCCCGCAAGCTAATTCTTCACCTCTCCTACTCCTATCCACAAACGGCAACATTCGACGAACTCCGTCTGGTTGTGCCCTTGCCGGGAGGAGCACAACCGACCAATCACTACTCCTCCTCGGGAGACTAGAGACGCCCTGGCTTCCGATAGATTAGCTTCCAACAAAAAAGGCCTTCCCGAAGGAAGGCCTTTTTCTACTGGGTCCCTAGGAAGGACTAAGCGATCTTCTTCAAGGCCTCCAGGATCTCTTGATCATCCCGAGCCGTCAGAATCTCCTGAACCTTGACGTAGCGAACAATCCCTTCCTTGTCAACGATGACGGTGGCTCTCTTGTTGATATTGGCTTCTTCGATATAGAGACCATAGGCCTTGCAAACGGTCCTCTTAATGTCGGAAAGCAACGTCTGCTTCAGCTTAAGGGCATCTTTCCATGCCTTATGACAGAATGTACTGTCGGTGCTGATGCCAAAAATCACTGCGTTCGCGTCGTCGAAGCGAGGAAGATCATTGGAAAAACATGTGTTTTCGTTCGTACAGATCGGGCTCCAGTCGAGAGGATAAAACGCCAGAACAACATTCTTTTTCCCACGGAAAGATGACAGAGTCACAGCCTTCTTGTCCTGGTCCTCCAGGGTAAAGTCCGGAGCCTTGTCTCCCACTTTAATCTCTGCCGACATATTTTCTCCTTCATGCGTTTTGTGTTCAGGGTCAACGTTCAAGAATCATTCCTGTTGCGGCAAGGATGGCCGCTATTGAGGCGACCTAGTGACAGGTCGGCACACGCCGGTAATCTCCCTTGGACAGGGTTTCGGCAACCGTCTTCCCAATGATCGAGGGATTGTCGACGACGATGATTCCATAGGACTCCAGCGCCTTCATCTTGTCCCGAGCCGATCCCTTTCCTCCGGAAACAATCGCACCGGCATGCCCCATACGCCGCCCTGGAGGAGCGGTCAACCCCGCAATAAAACCGATCACGGGTTTGGTCATATGCGCCCGGGCGAAGGCCGCAGCTCGTTCCTCGTCATCTCCCCCGATCTCGCCGATCATGACAATGGCCTCAGTTTCGGGATCCTTTTCAAAAAGGGCAAGGACATCCAGAAAGTTAAGACCTCTCACGGGATCTCCTCCGATCCCGACGCAGGTCGATTCTCCGAGCCCCAACTGGGTCAACTGCCAGACCGCCTCATAGGTCAGGGTCCCACTCCGGGAGACAACCCCAACCTTACCCCTTTTGTGGATATATCCCGGCATAATCCCGATTTTGGCCCCATCCGGTGTAATGATTCCCGGACAGTTTGGCCCGATAAGACGAACTGTCTCGCCCTCTTCATTACGGATATCGAGGATGCGGCGAACCCTCATCATGTCCTGAACAGGAATTCCTTCCGTAATGCAAACGATAAGCTCGACTCCGGCATCGGCGGCTTCAAGAATGGCATCGGCAGCAAAAGCGGGAGGAACAAAAATGAGAGAGACATCCGGATGGACGGCATCCACGGCATCCCGGACGGAATCCCATACAGGGAAGCCCTCGTGGACAGTGCCTCCCTTTCCCGGAGTCACACCTCCGAGGACCCGTGTTCCGTATTCCCGACAGGCGGTCGCATGATAGCTTCCTTCCTTGCCTGTAATTCCCTGGACGATGACCCGCGTCGATCGGTCAACAAGAATACTCATTTGGCTCCTTTCACGGCCTGGACAATTTTCTGGGCTCCCTCAAAGAGTTCCTCTGCCACCTGGAGATCAAGACCTGACTCCCGGAGCATCTCCCGTCCTTCCTTGGCATTCGTTCCCTGAAGTCGTACCACCAGGGGAACATGGAGCTTCACGTCCTTGGCAGCGGCGATGATGCCTCCGGCAATTCGCTCACACCGAACAATACCGCCAAAAATATTGACAAAGATTCCTTTGACCTCCGGATCGCCCAGAAGGATGCGAAAGGCTTGTTCGACGGTTTCCTTGCTTGCACCTCCGCCCACATCGAGGAAGTTTGCGGGGGTTCCACCAGCAAGGGCAATAACATCCATGGTGGCCATTGCCAACCCGGCTCCATTGACCATGCAGGCAATCGAACCATCAAGCTTCACATAATTGAGGCGATGTTTTGAAGCCTCGATCTCCAGTTCATTTTCCTCGAAGAGGTCCCGGAGGGCCAGAACCTTTTCCTGACGATAAAGGGCGTTGTCATCAAAGGACACTTTGGCATCAAGGGCCAGAAGTCGCCCATCCCCGGTTTGGATGAGAGGATTGATCTCGACCATCATGCAATCTGTGTCGAGAAAGAATCGGTAGAGATTGGCCAAAAGAGTCGAAAAAGAGCCATAGAGCGTGATCGGTAGGCCGAGGAAAGAGGCAACACGGCGACCGACAAAGGACTTGCATCCCATCTCCGGATCCACTGAAAGAGTCAGTATTTTTTCCGGATGAGCTGCCGATACCTCTTCAATCTCCATTCCCCCTTCAGTACTGGCCAAGATCGAGATCCGCCGGCTGGAACGATCAAGAACCAGACTCAGATAAAACTCTCGCGCAATCTGAGCCCCTTCTTCGATCCATACCTTTCGGACAAGTCGTCCTTCGGGACCGGTCTGATGGGTCACGAGGGTCTTGCCCAGA
>JAKAAM010000088.1 GCA_021802325.1 Nitrospirota bacterium | reverse complement strand
TGTGTGTCTCTCGTGAACGATCGGCGGGCGGCAGGAGGAATTCTGCTGGCCGTCAGGGAGTAAAGACAATGACGACTGATGCTGTTCCCCTGGGGCGCCTCTCGACCCTTCAGGACCCGTCGGACAGGGATGTCGCCCGAAAAATAGACGAGATCGCCCGTCTCTGGAAAACGGGAGATCTGGTCGTCTATCTGGGCGCCGATCTTTACCCCGAAAGCCCGGAATTTCCCACAGAACCGGCGGCTCTTGCCGCCCTCCTGGGCAAACGGGTTGCCGTTCCCGGACGCCTGTCGGGACGGCTTCACGAAATTGCCCAGTATATCGAGTCCCACAAGCACAGGAAAACACTTCTTTCCCTGATGGAGGAAATCTTTCGGAAAAAGGTGACGCCGTCTCCGGTTCACCGCCTTCTTCAGGCATTTCCGATTCCCTTGGTTGTCGACACCTGGTATTCCCCCGAGTCCTCGGAACTCCTGCTCGGTCCGGGGGATTGCCAGATCAGCGGGGTGAGCCGGGCCGAGTACCGCGACCGGTGGTTCCGGATCGACGGCAGGACCTCTTCCGGCTGGGATCCGCTCGAGGATGTCTCGCCGGGATCCCGTGTCCTCTATCGACCCTTGGGAACCATGAATCCGGGTGTGGAGGTTCTGGTCTCCGATGCCGACTACGTGGAGGTTCTCACGGAGATCGACATCCAGACACCCATTCCGAAATTTGTGCAGCAACATCGCAGCGGTCGCCATTTTCTCTTTCTCGGATGCCGCTTCGACAACCAGACATCCCGCATCTTCGCCCGCCAGATCATGAAGCGTTCTTCGGCGAGCCATTTTGTGGTTCGCTCGGGAACCGTCACCAGCAAGGAGCAACTCTTCTACGAACGGGAGGGGATCGAACGTCTTCCACTCTCCCTCAACGAAAGTTTTCTTCCGGAGCTCGAAAAGCGGCTTCGGAGTGCGTGACGTGATGGCTGGCTGAGGAGGAAGGTCCCATGGAAAATTCTTCGTGTGTGATGGCCCCGACTCGAGGGGGGGGACGCTGGACCCCCCGCTTCGTCGAAACGATCGATGTCGAAAAGTGCATCGGATGTGGCCGGTGCTTCAAGGTGTGCGGTCGGGGAATTCTGGCCCTCATGGGAATCGACGAAGGGGGGGAGGTCGTTCCGATCACGGCCGACAATGAAGACGAGATCGACAAAAAAGTCATGAACATCGTCCATCCGGAGCTTTGTATCGGCTGCGAGTCCTGCGCCAAGGTCTGTCCCAAGAAGTGTTATACCCACGGGGAGCTTGCGGCGTCCTGAAGTGAACCGAAAAACGGGAGGAAGAGATGGAACCCTGGGAGACGGAATACCGAAAGCTGGTGGATGCGGAGGACTATTTCCGGTTTTTTGATGTCGACTATGATCCCCATGTCGTCTCTGTGAATCGTCTTCACATCCTCCGGAAGTTTGGGGAGCTCTGCGTGGCGATCGAAAAGGAGTGGCCTGAGCAAGGCTCCGGAGGGAAAAAGAAAGAGGCCTACCGGACGGCCCTCCTGTCCGCCTATGAGACCTTTCTCACCCGAACCGCCCAGGACGAGAAGTTGTTCAAGGTATTTCGGGAGAATCAATCGGGCATCAACGTGGCCTTCCATCCGGAAGGTCTCGAAAAAAGAAGCTGACCGGACGTCGGGCGATCTTCCCGGAGGGGAGTGTCAGCCGTCGGTCGCACAAAAAGAAGGAGAATTCATGAAGATGGTGAGAGCCATAGTCCGGCCCGAAAAAGAAAATGATGTCGTTTTGGCTCTCGAGGCCAAAGGATTTCCCGCCATGACCAAGACCCATGTCTTTGGCCGGGGAAAGCAAAAGGGGCTGAAGGTCGGGCCGATCCATTACGATGAGCTTCCGAAGGTCATGCTCATGATTGTGGCGGAAGACTCGTCGGTGCCGGTGATCGTCGAGGTCATCAAGAACTCCGCCTATGTGGGCTACGAAGGGGACGGAAAGGTCTTTGTTTCTCCTGTGACAGAGGTTTACACCATACGGACCGGGGAAAAATCCGAGGGGTAAAACCCTACCGAGAAGGAGTGACGACAATGATGGTTGAGGTGACGGCGATCATTCGCCGGGACAAGGTGGCTCCGACAATGAGAGCCCTTGATGCCATGGGGCTCGGCGCGATGACGATCACGACAGTGAGCGGTCGGGGTCTTCAGGGAGGAAATGTCATGACAGATCTCGACCGGGAGGTCCCGGCCGAATACGATGCTGTCTCGAAAATAACCCGCAACCTGACGCCGGCTTCGTTCGCCCTGGTTCATTCCCTGACGCGACCGGTCTTCTGGATTCCCAAGCGAATGCTTCAGATTGTGCTTCCCTCGAGCATGAAAAATGAGGTGGTCGACATGATCATGAGCGTCAACCGGAGCGGGTGGATGGGAGACGGGAAAATTTTTGTCAGCCCGATCGACGAAAGTCTCCGGATCCGCACCGGTGAACGAGGTGTGGACTCAGTATGACATAAATGTTTTTCTCGGGACTTTTTTGGGAGAAGTATGTCGTGCGTGACTTTTTGGGAACACAGGATAAGGTACTGCAGATTCATCGTTTCTTCCTAAGGTATGGAAATTGCTTTTCCCTGTCCGGAATGATCGGAAGGAGTCTCTGCCATGCGAACGATTGTGCTTGTCCAGAAGGATACGACACGTCACGGGGAAATTGTCCGGGAGTTGAATGCCCTGGGCGTGGAACGGGTCTCCGTGCTTTCTCTCGAAGCCTTTCAGGAGCAAGCCGGCAGACTCGATGTCGACGGGATTCTTCTCGACCGTGGCGAATCTTTCGGAACCTTTATTCAGATCGTCCAGGCGATGGGAAGCGGCCCCCCGATCCCCATCATCCTGCTGATGGAGCGCCGGGATGAGCAGGGAAAGGACTGCCTGACAGGCGTTCTTCTCCAGCCTTTTTGCGACCTGAGATTTGCCTCACTTCTTAAGGAGGCCGTCTTTCACATCCGGGACTTCTGCACGGTCTGCGAAGAGAA
>JAKAAM010000087.1 GCA_021802325.1 Nitrospirota bacterium | reverse complement strand
ATTATGAGCGAAGGAGCGAAATCACCCCCTCGGGGGCGATCTCTGTTATGGCCAATGTGGGAAATTTGCGAAAACTGGTGAGTCTTCCGGAACTGGTCCGGAGTCATGAGCTCTGGGGGAGTTTTTTCGACCTCTGGTTTCTGATTCCCCTGGTCGGTCTCATGGTCAACTCGGAACAGGGAGGAACAGCCCAGAATATGGGGGCTGACCTTCTTGTCATGGGTGGTGCCTGGCTCCTCTCCGCGCTTCTTTTTCGAACATCGATTCCTCTTCAGCCCCTCAAGGTCTGGGCGTTCCTTTTTCTGATATTGCATCCGACCCCTTTTGTCGCCTCATTCTCGGCGGTGATTCTGGGGCTCCTTATTTTCTTGTCCGGCCAGATGGGCCTCTCGGCTTTTCTCGAGAAGAGCATGTCGGAAGGTTCCCTGAGGCGGGTTCGTCGATCGGTCGGTCTCTATGTTCGTGCAATCGCGATCGTTTCGCTGGGAATCACATTCTTCAAACATCTCCCTTTCTTGTTCCCCTTCGGATTGCACTTCGCTCCCAGCCCCTTTCTCGCTGTCTTTCTTCTCGTACTTCCCCAGCTTCCGGTCACCCTGGTCAACGGGATTCTGGCGACAGTTCGGGAGAGAAGAGAAAGCGGAGCCCTGACCCCTGAGGTCCAAAGGCAACTTACGGGGAGGAACCTCTCCCTCTGGCTGGGGTTTGCGGATTCTTTCGCCGGACTCCTGGGGGTTCTGCCGTTCTGTCATGGGTCCGGCAATCTCTGGATCTACCGACGCCATGGTGTCAGGTCGGTTCTACCCTCCCTTGTGTCGGCTTTCGCTCTGATAGGAATCGGGACGATGCTGTGGCGGGAGGCGATTTTGCCGTCACCGATAATGTGCGGGAGCTTTCTGGCAGGCTTCCTGATCGTCGAGTTCTTCTTGAAAAAGAAGGAGAAAAATCCGGCAGGATGTGATTCTGGGCCGAGCGGAACGTTGTCCGGATCGATCGAGATCTGGGCCGCTACCGGCGGCATGATCTCTGGAAGTTTTCTCCTGGGAGGGTTGCCGATTTTGCTGGCGTTTCTTTTGGGAGTCAACGCGGCGATCATCGTTTCGCTCGAGGACGCAGGGGGCACTTATCGCTACCAACACAGCAAACCTTGTGGAGGGAGTGAGGGGATCTTTCTCGAGGGAGCCACGGCGATCTCTTTCAATTCTGTGCTGGTTCCCCGATCGAATGGCCCTGATTATCCTCTCGCATCCCTACTTGTCACATTGCATTCGGAAGCTCATGCGCCAGTCAGGACTGATGTTCAGAGAAAATCCATCGAGACTCCTTTCATTCAATCTGAAAGGTTTTTTCGAAGACCTCGGGAAATCCCCATTGAACTGGTTATTCTGTTTATCCTCTTTACTTTTTCCCTTTTGTCACCAACCCTCCGCTCGCCTCTCCTTCATTGTATCTTTCCAAGAATCTTATCCTTTCGCTGTCTCCCTATTCGGGCTCCCTGAAGGTTCGCTCGACTTCTCTTGTATCGCCGGGAAAATACGTCGGGTCAACCATTTTTCAGGGAGTCCTTCATGAAACACATATATTCCAGGAATTCTGTGTTCTGCTGTTGTGTCGTTATGGTTTTCTTGTTTCTTTCCCCGTCCAAGGGGGAGGCGGGAAGTCCTCCCGCATCTTCGTCACCGGCATCGACGGCGACGGGGAATGCTTTGTCCTGGAATGGTCCGGATGCCATCTCAGCCTACAGAAAAATATGGAACCCGCTGTCAGCCGGTCCCGAGCTCATCCCTATGGCGGATACCGCTCCTCCAGGTGAGTTTTATATCCGTCCATTTTTTTATGGCCAGTTCGTCCAGGCGCAGTATGGTCCAGGCGGGCAGGTTAATTCGCTGGCCAATGGTTTTAGTGAGACCCAGTTGCTGTCGCTCGCTGAAATCGGAGTGGGGCTCACGGACAATTCTCAGTTCACCATTTTCCCATCCATGGCATCTGTCTGGTCTTCGTACGGAGGGGCCTATACTCAGGGATCCGGCTTCTCGGATTTGACCATGGAACTCAAATACCGATTCTATGTTCAGCATTCGGAGAGGAAAATCCCTTCGATGGCCGTGGCACTTCATGTGACTCTCCCCACTTCCACCTGGGCCGACGCGCCCGTCGTGAAGGGCGGCCTTCCTCCACTGGCCCGGATTCCTTCAACGCACTATGGCTCACCGGCGCTGACCCCGGCTCTCCTGACGAGGTACATTGCCAGGCCATTCCGGTTTTATGCTGATTTTTTCTACACTTACGACTTCCCGAACAATGCAAGCCTCCCCGGCGTTTCCGGTAAGCCTCTTGTCCAGTTCGGAGACATCCTCCAATACCGATTGGGTCTCGAGGACATCGTGAATGATCGGACGGGAACAGGGTATATTCTCGAATTCGTTGGTATGTCCGGCCTCCCGTTTTCCATCGACGGTCAATCGATCAACGGGCTCCCGGTCGCGGCCGATGGCCTCCACGTTGGAGCCTTCAATCTCTGGGGGCTTCAGCCAACCTTCGAAACGAACATCACCCGGAATCTGATTTTTTCCGTGGGCGTTCTGCTTCCAGTTGCAGGAACAAACCAGTATCAGTCAATTAGTCCAAATTTCTCCCTCTATTGGTACTGGGGTCCTGGCGGGGGAGATGTTATTGCCCGTTGAGGGTCAAGAGGGGGGTGAGCCCCCCTTCGCCCCCCCTTTTTTTGTCCGATCTTTGTTCATTTGCTTACAAAATGAGACGGCGATCCTCATCGGCTAAAATGGGCAATATTTATTAAGCTGCTTTGTTAAAAGGATTTAAAGTTTTGGCATGTGTTTTGCTATATTTTTGGCAAGCTCGCTCTTCGAAGCCTTCGCTGAAGGATGCTCCGCAAGAGTGGGATGAGCTAAGTGACTTCAAAAAAGAGATGGGGCCGAGGAATCGTATACCGGCCAGGCGCTGAAGCCGAATGAGGGACTGCCTTCGTTCGGCTTTTTTCATTCCGGAGATTGCCCAAGGCAGATTCCGGACAACCAGGAGGAGAACACTATGCGTCAGATTGCTTTTTACGGTAAAGGCGGCATCGGAAAGTCCACGACCTCCCAGAACACGCTGGCGGCCCTCGCCGAGATGGG
>JAKAAM010000020.1 GCA_021802325.1 Nitrospirota bacterium | reverse complement strand
GCCGTGAGGATCGTAACGCTGCCCCTGAAGGACAGGGTTGAAAATCCGGAAAAACGGTGCCGCATCGGTCCCGCATCCGGCCACCCACTGCCATGACGCCGCATTGTTGGCCGGATCGTAGTCAAGGAGCGTCTCCGCAAACCATCGCGCTCCCGACTGCCAGGAGACCCCAAGGTTTTTCACAAGAAAGCTTGCCGCCACCATCCGAACACGGTTATGCATCCAGCCCGTTTTCGACAATTCCCTCATTCCTGCATCCACAAAGGGAACGCCTGTGCGTCCCTCTCTCCAGGCCAAAAATCCCGCCTCATCCGACGTCCACTCCATGGTGGCCCATTCTTTTTTGAGGGGCTCACCCAGCATTTCGGGATGAAAAAAGAGGAGATGCGCGGAAAACTCCCGCCACCCCAATTCCTCCAGGAACTTTTCCCGATCTTTCCGGGGAGCGTTGGATTCCTGAAGCCGGTGGACGATCTCCCGCACGCTGATTTCTCCCGAGGCAAGATGGGGGGAGAGGCGTGATGTTGGGGCCTCTCCCGGAAAATCCCTCCGGGAGGCATAACCTGTGAGTGAATCCTCAAGAAACTCCCGAAGGCGGGACGTCGCGCCCGCTTCCCCAGGCTCAAAGCCAACGAAAGCGACGACCTCCTCCGCCTCTCCGACGTTTTCTTCTCCCTCCAGACGGCCAGGGGAAGGCAAGGGGTCGACCCTCGACGGCGCAGGAAGGGGGAGCTCCGGCAGGAAGGCCTGGCGGCAAAAGCGATGGTAGGGGGTGAAGATTTTCCAGGGAGAGGAGCGCCCCTCCGCGGCAAGGTCCGGAGGATAAAGGGTGTCAAAACCCGTCAAATGGAGCCCCACCCCCGCATTCATCAGGTCTCTTTCCAGACGCTCTTCCAGGGCCCGATCCTCACCCGTCAGCCCCCGAAAGGCGTAGACCTTCTCTGCCCGAACACGAACCGCCACCCTGGAAAGAATCTCAGAAGACGACCCGGAAAAAACATGAAGGCGGTTTCCCCACGCCCTCAGGGAGCGGTCCAGCTCCACGAGACTCCGCTTTCGCCACCTCTGGCGGGCCCCATCGGGGAAGAGGGAGAGGGTGGGGTCATGAACATACACCGGAAGGACTCCCCCCTCCTTTGCGGCAAGTGAGAGGGGGCGATTGTCCGAAAGCCGCAGATTGTGGCGAAACCAGACGATCGATCTCACGGGAAGAACGTTCGAACAAGATGGAACAGATGGTAGCGATTGGAGAGCTCCACCCGCCCCGTTCGCGGATCCTCATGCGGACGGAAGGCTTCCATGGCAATCTCAAAAAGTTCCCGCTCCTTCTCCGGGTCTCCCCCCGTGAGAAGGGCCAGACGCCCGGTTCCGGACAGGGACCGGGCGGCCTCCATCCTGTCGGCAAAACGAAAAACGAGCCAATGGGAGGTCACGGAACGCACGTCAAGGTGAGCCTTCCTCGCCGCCTGATCCAGCCAAGGGCTCCTCCCTCGGGAATAGGGCGTCTCCAAGGGCGGCATCGTCTGGGACATCGGGTAGGGCCACAGGCCGACGATCCTTCGGGAGACCTCTCCGAGGGCGGTTTCATGGGGCTCTCCCCATGCCGAGAAGGCAAAATGGCCTCCATTTTTCAGGATCAGGGAAATGCCGGAAAGCTGGGCCTCGGGATCTTTCGAAAAGATGGTTCCCATGGAGGAGACCACCGTCCCAAACGTTTCCGGAGCAAAGGGGAGGCGATCCTGGTCGGCCACCACGCCATGTCCCGTGCCGATGACCTTTCGGGCGAATCCCGCCATGGCATGGGAGAAGTCGCACCCCACCGCTAGGACAGGTCCATGATGGCGATCAACGGCCGCCATGGCTGTCCCCGGACCGCACGCCAGGTCAAGCACCGGCTCCGGAGGGGGCGAGGGAAGCATGTTGGCCAAGGCGTGGGAGATTTCGGCCAGAGCCCTTCCAAAGCCCTCGCGGTAAGAGGGAGCCGCCCTCTCCCAACCGTGACGGATCCCCTCCCGCTGACTCTCCCCTCTCGCCAACTCCTGCTCCTTTCCCATGTCTGATCGTCCCTCTCGCTTCTCCGCCAGGGTGACGCCTGCGTGAAGGCGGTTGATTTCCTTTTTTCGCCACAGTACAACAGGAAAGGCCATGACAACGCCGGGAGGTCGAGGGGCCACCTCTCGCCCCCTCACCCATCGTCCCGTCCCTCCCGAGAGAGACCGGGCCCCACCATCATGCCGACCATGGCGACCCGCAAGGAGCCTCCATGCCCTCCCCCTCACCTCAGACATTCGCATCATTTTTTGACAATGTCGACGGCATTGTCCTGACGGCGGGTGCCGGCATGGGAATTGACTCCGGGCTTCCTGACTTTCGGGGCCCCCAGGGCTTCTGGAAGGCCTATCCGGCCCTGGGACAGGCCCGCCTCTCCTTTGAAGAGATGGCCTCCCCCCAAAGCTTCGAAAGGGATCCGAGACTGGCCTGGGGATTCTATGGACACCGGCTCACCATTTATCGGAAGACCCGTCCCCATGACGGCTTCTCCCTCCTCCTCCGGATCGCCTCCCGGGTCCCCCGAGGGATCTTCGTCTTCACCAGCAACGTCGACGGACAGTTTACCAAAGCCGGATACCCCGAGGACAGGGTCCTGGAATGCCACGGATCGATCCATCACCTGCAATGCTTCAACGACTGCCGGGGACTCATCTGGTCCGCCGACAGCCTTGTTCCCGAGGTCGATACCCAACGGGTCCGCCTTCGCTCCGAGCTTCCCCGCTGCCCTGCCTGTGGCGGCCTCGCCCGACCCAACATTCTCATGTTTGGCGATGGGGGATGGAACCCGGAACGCACCCGGGAACAGTCACTCCGATGGCAGGCATGGCGGGAGAGCTGTTCCCGACTGGCCGTTATCGAAATCGGTGCCGGTACCGCCGTTCCCACCGTCCGGCACTTCGGAGAATCGCTGGGAGTTCCGCTTCTTCGCCTCAACCCCCGGGAGCCGGAGACCTCGCGCCCTCACGACATCTCCCTTCCCCTGGGTGCACTGGAAGGGATTCGTCTCATCGCCGGATCTTTTGGAATTTCAGCTTTGGAAAAGGCGTGATGAAGGGGGGAAGGAAGAGAAACCTTAAGGGGCCAGAACGTTCTCGCTGGAACGCCCCGCCTCGAAATCCGAAAGGTTGCCGATGGTCGTCCGGGCGATGACGTCCAGCGCCTCCCGGGTAAAGAAGGCCTGATGGCCCGTCACCAGGACATTGGGGAAGGAGAGGAGCCGCTCGAAGCTGTCGTCGGCAATGACCTCCTCGGCATGGTTCCGGAAGTAGAGGGAGGCTTCCGCTTCATAGACATCGAGTCCGGCATATCCCACCTGCCCCGACTTGAGCGCCGCGATCAGGGCCGAGGTCTCCACAAGCCCGCCGCGGCTGGTGTTGATGACCATGGCCCCGCGCGGGAGGAGGGCCAGACGGGCCGCATTCATCAGATGGAAGGTCGTGTCGTTCAGGGGAAGGTGGAGACTCACGATCTGACTCTGCCGAAGGAGATCCTCGAGCGGAAGGTAGGCCATTCCGAGGGCTTCACAGTCGGGATTCGGGCGACTGTCGAACCCCAGAAGACGGCAGCCCATCCCGTTGAGTATCCGGGCCAGGGCCAATCCGATCCGTCCTGTCCCCAGAATCCCTACGGTCTTTCCGTACATGTCGAATCCCAGAAGGCCGTCGAGGAGGAAGTTTCCGTCCCTGACCCGGGCCCAGGTCCGATGCAAACGGCGGTTGAGCGTCAGCATCATCCCCACAGCAAACTCCGCCACAGACTGGGGGGAATACTCCTTCACCCGCATGACGGCCATCCCATGTCGGGAGGCGGCAGAGAGATCCACATGGTTGTACCCGGTGCTCCGAAGAGCCAGAAGTCGGGTTCCCCCCTGGAAAAGAGTGTCGATCATCTCCGCATCGAGACAGTCGTCCACGAAGGGGCACACCGCGGCAAAGCCCCGAGCCATCCCGGCCGTCTCCCGGCTCAAGGAGGCCTCAACATAGGTCAGCTCATGGCGTCCCTCGTTGGCCTGATCGAGGGCCTCACGGTCATAGGGACGGGCGCTGGTGACAAGACACTTCATCTTACCTCCTCAGGATTTGGACCTTAGGAGGTCTCCGGATTTTGGAAACCTGGATTCCAAGATGGTCCGAACGTTGGGCCAGTTGGCCCTCTTCACCAAAACATACGGAGAGAGCTTCAGGTATTTTTCGAGAATATCGCCTTTTTTTTCACCCCGTCAATGAATCCTCCCCAATTCTCTGTTGGCATCCTTTCTTGATTGGTGACCCGCTCTGGAAGGGGGAGAAACTCTCTTCCCCCCAAAAGGGAAAAAGTGGACCAAGCTCATCGAAAACTATCGCGTTAGAGCGTGTTTGTGCTGAAACCTGGCTGAGGACGGTTTCTCATTCTTGATCGGTGTTACTGACCGCCCATATGAATCCATTCCCGGATCGGCCTAATGGAGCCACCTACACGGTGGATAACCCGGGGGAACGCCATCCAGATCAGCTTCAACTATTCTAAGCCACCTACACGGTGGATAACGTATTGTTTCCGCAGGGTCTGGACCGCCTTGACTTCTAAGCCACCTACACGGTGGATAACGCCACCGTCGAGCTCGGCCCGGAGACGTTGAACTTCTAAGCCACCTACACGGTGGATAACGCCCTGCTCGCCGGGGCGACACTTTCCTCGACCTTCTAAGCCACCTACACGGTGGATAACACTCTTGAAGCCTCGGACACGCTCTCGGTTTCCTTCTAAGCCACCTACACGGTGGATAACCGGTACAGGCCATCACCTTGAGCAATCCGTAGCTTCTAAGCCACCTACACGGTGGATAACACCTTGATCGCGGATTCGTAGCCCCGGAGCGTCTTCTAAGCCACCTACACGGTGGATAACTACGGGAAGCAGAACAAGGTGAAGGGCTATAACTTCTAAGCCACCTACACGGTGGATAACAGAGTACCACGACCGGCTTAAAGCGGACCTCTCTTCTAAGCCACCTACACGGTGGATAACAATAGAGGAGGGGGCGCCCATCATCGAAAGGACTTCTAAGCCACCTACACGGTGGATAACAACCCGGAGGCCGCATGTCCCTCGTTCGGAGACTTCTAAGCCACCTACACGGTGGATAACGCGTCCATCACCTGCCGCATCCAGGTCGCATGCTTCTAAGCCACCTACACGGTGGATAACTTTCACGGTGTTGGCCACGAGATTCCAGTTTTCTTCTAAGCCACCTACACGGTGGATAACGAAGTCTGGAAGTCGGAGGACGGCTGGACGTGCTTCTAAGCCACCTACACGGTGGATAACTCTACGAACAGGAATTAGAAAAGGAGATGGAACTTCTAAGCCACCTACACGGTGGATAACTCCGGCTCCCGAAAAATGGAGGGGTCGATGTGCTTCTAAGCCACCTACACGGTGGATAACGATATGCCCATTTCGCCACTTTCTTTCTGACACTTCTAAGCCACCTACACGGTGGATAACGTTAAAGTAGGAGGAT
The DNA here is from genome assembly GCA_021802325.1 of Nitrospirota bacterium. Next base: position 9,657 of record JAKAAM010000020.1, on the reverse strand, counting down.
CAGGAGGGACGGTTCACTTCTAAGCCACCTACACGGTGGATAACGCCATGGAGCGGTGGTCACGGGTTCTTTCAAGCTTCTAAGCCACCTACACGGTGGATAACACTCCGGCGATATCTTGGGAGAGAGAGATCCCCTTCTAAGCCACCTACACGGTGGATAACGGAATGCGGAGAGGAAATGAGGTAGTGCTGAACTTCTAAGCCACCTACACGGTGGATAACAAATTTAAGGATTATGATGATGACGAAATTATCTTCTAAGCCACCTACACGGTGGATAACATCATGAAATCAATCCTGCTCACCGACGGAATCTTCTAAGCCACCTACACGGTGGATAACAAAACAATCTTTAATGAGGGGGGCCGGTCTTTCTTCTAAGCCACCTACACGGTGGATAACCGCACACAATCCGACGCTTTTCCAGAAGCGACAAGAGATTCCTCGAAATCCCTTCCCAAAACCTTCGTTCCGCCCTCCTTCCATAAGATATGGATATCTATAACTTTTTACGAGACGACTTTTTTGATGGTCTCGATGATGTCGTCAAGAACCATCTTCGACTGGAAGAAATCGATCAGGTCGTCACGGAAGTCCTGATCGCGTTCACAGCTTGTCGCCGCCTGGAACGCTGAAGGCAAAACGAAGGCGTCTTTATAGAGATCCGCCACATCGAACACGAGGGCCCCGCGCCGCGTCTTCCCGTGCATGACGGGAAGCGCATAGGAAATCCCAAGCACGTTCAGAGCCGACGCAGCGTACCCATAGGCGATATAATTCCCGTGATCGAGATAACTGTTGGCCCGATCGCTCAGGGATTCCCGACGCCCCTGCCCCTCGTTTCTGGTAAAATCGGACAGATCGAATCCTCGTGCCAGTTTTCCGTAAAGGTTCTTGGCCCATTCCGCTTCGATCGACAGCAGGTGTCCGGTATCGGATGCCTTCTCCGCCTTCCGGAGAGAATACCCGATTTCTGGCTCCGTCAAAACAACATTCCTCATCTTGAGAAAAGACAAAGACGACCAGCTTTGAAGCGTCCACCGGAGGCGAGTCTCAAAGAAGATTTTCGCCACGGACAATCGCTTGTCCTCGTCGAGCCACATCCGCATCCAGGCTTGCATGTATTCTGTAGGGCGGTATTCCGACTGAGGCGTCAGAAAGACGTAATCGACGGAAGAAAAAAGCGGCGACCCGCCATTGCCGACGAATCCGACGACAATGTTGGAGTCCGCCAGCCGCCGGGCCGCCGCATCGGTCAGGGAACTTCCCTTTCCCAGGAGAATAAAGATCGTGTTGCGTTCCGGAATATTATAGAAACGTCCGATGTCTCCCTCTTCCGTCAGGTAAACCACCCGGTCGTCCTTCACGAGAACCTTGACGTGATCCAGATAGAACACGTTCGCCCGTTTAGAGAGCAGGATCTGTCGGGGCTTGACCGCTTCCCTCATTTCACGGCTCCATCGGCAAAGCGAAGGAGTTCTGGCCTCGCGAGAGGCCAAAGGAATCAGGAAAACACTCGGACGTCGGATGCCCCTCCCGCCGGGCGACGTGAAGGCTGAACCGCTCCCCCGTGGATTTGCTGTGCAGTCGGAAGAACGGAAACTGTTCCGCCCGCTCCAAACGCTTTTCCCGGAGAGAAGACGGCGTCCATCCCATCGGAGCCTCTTCACGAGGAGAACACGATTTTTGTGTCGGAACCCGGAAACGGGAATATTCGATCCACGGGCCGGAAAATGAGACAGGAACCTTTTTCGGCGTCTCGGGGAGAAAAACGAAAGCCCCGATCCGCTCGTTTTGGTTGAGTTCTTTCCAAAGGATCTCCCTCCACTCGTCTTCAGACTCGAAGAACACCCGAAACACATGGCCAGGATGCCGGAACTCCCCCTCGATCATGAGGGGGAATCCCAAGGCGAATCGTCCCGGGTGGGAACGAAAAATTCCATGAAGCACGGAAAACAGGCGGGTGGCCACGGGAAGGGTGCCGATGCCCCCCTTCCCGACGGTCGCCCCGTTTCTGATCCGGATATCGGCATAGAAGCAAGGTCTCATGGCAAGTCTCCTATCTCGTCAGATTCATCCGTGGAATCCTCCGATGTTTCGGATCCCCCTTTCTTGCCTTTCCCCTTTTCGGTTCCATTCTCCTTGTCGCTGACCCCATAGACGCCTCCTCGCTCGAGAACGGCGATGGCGAACATTCCTTCCTCGCTGTCGGGGTCGACCTGGCCAAGACGTTTGACAATCTCGAACGACGAATGCTCGCCTTTCCGGTAAAACTCCTGCTGGGACAGGCTGGCGCCGAGAGGTTCAACGGGAATTGGAAACCCGTTCTCGGCATAGTCCGGATACCAGGTGTCGATCGTCCGGATGGCGTTGAAGATCTTCTGGTCGCGCAGGGCGGCCTGCCCGACGACGCAGATGCCTCCGGACTCATTCTGGGGATGCCCGAGCTTGTAGAGGAACCGCGTCGATTCCCCTTTATCGGACTTCTTTTTTTCAACGTAGTTCTGGCTCGGATAAACCTCCATCGACCCGGTGATCCGCAATGTCAAAAACGCTTCCACGAGAAGCCCGTCCTTCGACTCCCCTTTCATCTGTTTCAGAATCTCTTGGGCCAGGATTTCTTCGTCCTGCGAATAGTTCCCAAATTCGTTCAGGGAAACCTTACACGCATCGAAGGCCGCCAAAGGATGCAAGTCTCCATCGGGATGCCGTTTCTGGACCACGATCCGGATACTGGAGGCGATGTTCCTGTTTCTCCAGAGCCAGCGCCCGTTCGCCACGTTCCGGGCGTACCGCCGGGCCACTTCGAGAATGCCCTGCGACTCCTTGGCCCGTTTCAGAAACACGTTGATCATTTCCCGCATCTTCCGTTGGGTCTGGACCGCATTCTCTCTGACCTTGTCGCCGGATGCGCAGGACTCCAGAAGAGTTTCAAGATCGAGGAACATCATCTCGAAACGAACGCAGAGCCCCGTGGCTTCGGGGTCGAGCTTGGCCGTCTCCATCACCTGGATATTCGAAACGCTTCGCTCTCCATTTTCTCCCGTCGTGGACGCCTTCACCCACGGGTTCAGGTTTCCCTTCCCGTCGTTGACGTTCTGCGTTCCCCGGATCCCATGCCGAAGAACGAGGACCGGGGTCTTCGGCTTGTCCTTGAAAAGGTTGAACATCTCTCCGTCGGTCACGGCGTGTCCCCGCCGGAACGCCAGAACTCCCGGAAGTTTTTTTAACGGTTGCAGGTTGGATGATTCCATGGCAAGGCTCCTTGATTTAATGTGAAAGGGTTGATGCCAGATACACGCCTGGCATCGGGAATGTCAGGCTCCAGAAATGAAGCCCGTTGGTGCGAAGCGACTGGTACTGCACAAGTCCGACCAGAGGCTCCGCATAAGCATGAGGAAGGTCGCCTCGAACATTCCGGCGGTTTTTCCGCTCGGAGATCTCGGCGTACCCGACGGTCGTCGGCATGAGCCACGCCGTGCCGTCGGGAGCTTCTGGACCCGCCTGACCGGTCTCCGGCTTCCTGAACCGTCGGGTCACGCGCAGTAGGGTGTCGAGCGGATCCCGGTCTTCCGGAGCGCGGACCATCAGATCTGAACGGTCTGCAAGCGACCACGATGACCGCCGGACGTTTTTCTGGAGAAACCGGACAACCTCCTCCGGATCCCATTTACGGGCCATCAGTTCCGGGGAACCGTATTTCACGATGTCGCCTCCGGCCAGCTTTCGCCCTCTCAAAAAAGAGGCGAACCGGTTCTCCGGAATCCCCAGATCCTCCGAAAAACGGAGAACGAGTGACACCGACAGGTGGCACCGGGCCGTGGGCTGAGAAGAGAGAACATAGGGGTTTTTCGAACTATAGTCGTCCTTGTCGATGAACGAGGCGGCCCGGAACTGCGCCGGACGGAACGACCCGTTGATGTCCTCTCCGAGAAACTGAATGTCGTGATGAACGATGGCGACGCCGTCCGGTCGCGCCTCAAGGTGACGTCCGAAAGCATGAGCGAACCCCATATAGGCCGTCACCGGGGGAGGTCCGATGATCCACCACGCCGGCTGAGCGTTGGCGTTCCGAACACTGATTTCTGGGATGACAAGATAATGGCTCACGACAAGACCTCCTCGATAACGGAAATCCACCTTAAGGAATCCTGTTCCCCGACGTGCAGCGTGACTTCCTGCCCGTGCTCGAAGAATGCGGCATCGAGGAGGGCCCGATAGATTTTTCGCGCCTCCCGCTTGACCCATTCCCCGTCCCGAAGCGCAGGATTCAGCCAGGGGTCGTCCATGGTGTCGGATGCACTCTCCTGATGTTTCTCGACAAGCACCGCATTGTCGGCCGACTTCTGCTTGAGGTCTGCGACGATCCTCACAAGGAAATCCCGCTCCTGCTCCCGGATGTCCGCATCCCCCGGCATGATGCCGCGATGGGAACGCAAAACGCCTTGTCGCCATCGATAAAACTCCCGCAGGAGCGATGTCGAAAAAAAGATCTCCTTCTTGCCGAACCGAAGGGCGTACACCGTCCGGATGTCCTTGTCTTCGGTTGGAGCCTTGCAGAAAAGAACCGTCTGGAGCGCCTGGGTCAGAAAGCCAACGTTCTGTGTGTTGGACCCGCCGATCCCGAGAAACCCTCTGTTTCTCGGGATCATGACGGGACGGGAGGGGGTCTTCCCCTTGTCTTCATCTTTCTGTCCATACGTCTCGTACTCCTCCCGGAGCCGTTGTCCGAGGACATGGCTGAATCCCGGGGAGGGTAACGGGGTCAGGCAGACATCTTCGCCAGTCTCCGTCCGGACAATGATCTGACGAAGGCGAAGCCCCACGAAGTCCTCCGGGGATTCATAACGCCGTTCGAGATCCGGAAACGCAGAAACGATCGTCTGGACATCCTCCTCTTTCACATTGAAATACTCGCTTGACGTCTCAAGCCCTTCCATTTTTTCTTTGACCCAGGAAAACTGCTGGATAAAAGGGACAAAAGTAGCCCCGTTCAGGGATTCCAATGGAATCGTCCGGATATCCATCGTCCGGAGTGCCACACAAGGAAGGTCGATCCGGTCCTCCGGCGATAGCCTGACGCCAAATGCGAAACTGTTCGTGTTCACCCCTTTGGAAATGAAATGGGAAAACGTTCGGAACCTCGCAAGAGAATCCTTTTGAAGAGGCTTCCACGGTTTTTCTTTTTTCTTTTTCGTTTTTTTTGATTCCATGTTTTTTTCCATCCTCTCTTTCCTTTTTCCGATTCAAAGCCTTGCATCGGATCCATGATCGAGGATAAAATGAACAATGAAAGCTGTCAATGCATAAATTTCCAAATAGATAGATCATATTGATCCGTAATTATAAAAAAGAAAGAAAACAAATCTTCTTGACTTGTTAGCTTGGAAAAAAATAATGAAAACACGTCATAACTCAACGAGCAAAGAATTTGTTATTAAGCGAGCGTTCCGGATAGGGCGCGTTCTCCGCCAGGACCTCATCAGAGCCTTCGGCATGACAACGGCCACGGCCACTCGCGCCTTGACGGATGCGCTTGACTCCTGTCCATCAATGATCGAACGGCGCGGAAAGACCGTTTACCCAAAACCAGGTGTCGGCGTGCCGGATTTCGCCAACGAATCCAACCTTCTGTCGGAACTCGAAGCCGGCAAAAACGAACCACAAGAAACAGGGATCTTCGAAGAAGAACTTCCCATAAGCTATGTGTCGTGGACGAATTCCTCCCCTCCTGAACCGGGAACCCTCTTCCGCATTCTCGAGGCCATCCGCACAAATTCTCTCTTGGTCATTGTTTACGTTGGGACGAAAAAGGGCGAGGTTCCCAGAGAACGGACAATCCTCCCCCTCGCTCTCGAACGCATGAACGACCAATGGCGGATCATCGCCCAGGACATCCGGAAGACGGTCTCGAAAGATTCCGGGAAGAAAATATGGGAGGCACCGCTCCGAACCTTTGTCCTGAGCCGGATACTCGCGTCCGCATGGTATCGTGGCCCCCGCCCGAAAGGGATCCTCCGCCTTGGGCATTGGGACGAGATCCGCAAGGTGCACGTTGCCACAAACCCGCTCCATAACGATGCCCAGAAAAAAGTCCTCGAACGGGAGTTGAAGATAAAGAACGGAATCGTAGAGATCCCCGCCAGATCCATTTTTGAGTTCAGGCGACGCTTCATGGACGCCCCTTCTACTCCCGATGCCATCTGGCCTCCCCTCATAGAAAAGGAGCCATGATGCACGTCGTCCTCGTCTCTCTCTGCGAAAAGAAGGCATGGAAACGCACCCGCGCCATCCTCGACAGCTACGCCCTCCGCTTTGGCGAGCGAACATGGATGAGCCCCATGACGATGGAGGGCGTCCGCGAACTCCGGTCCGTTCTGCGACGAGCGGCGACCCGTCAAACCTCCGTCGCCTGCTTCCGAAACGTCGGAAGATCGAAAATGGCCCTCCTCTGGGTCGTCGGGAACAAAGATCGCTTCGGAAAGGACGGCATCTCCCCGATCGCCGTCCGGCACAACGAAAAGAAGACGGAGATTCCCGCCTGGGCCCGGAGAGCCGCCCTGCTCGCCGGGACGGCGGGTCTCATGCACGATCTCGGAAAATTCGGCAACGTCTTCCAGGAAAAACTAAAGGCATCCATGAAGGAATCCCGACCGATCGCCGATCCCGTCCGTCACGAATGGCTGTCCCTCATCCTGGCCCGAACATTCTCCGAGTCCCCCATGCCCGACTCGTGGGACACGTTCGCCCCCTTGTGGAACCCCGCATGGGAGGCCCTGAAAAAGAAAAATCCTTCGGACCGATATGCCGCTGCCTCCCCCTTTCTCGCTCCCCTGATGTCGATGAAAGACGCACTTCTTTATCTGATCGCCACCCACCATCGCCTTCCGTCCGGGAGCACGGGAATTCTCGACAACAAGAACCATGTGAGGCCCGAAAGCGAGAGGGTCGAGATCGCCCCGGTTTCCTCGCCGAAATCCCGCGTCTTCGAGGCGATCCGGGATGAACTGTCCAGGATTCCTTCCCTTCCGGAATCTCCCGGTCAATCCGATCCCCTCTACTGGAAGTCCCTGACATGGATTGCCCGAATGGCCCTCATCCTGGCCGATCACTCGGTCTCCTCACGTGAACCCTCTCCGGATGAGATGTCTTCTTTTTTGGAAGGATCCCCCACGCCGGCCTACGCCAACACCAAGGTCTCCGGTAAAAAAAGAGTCTTCAACCAGGAACTCAACTGGCACCTTCTCGAAGTCGGACGGGTCGCCCAAGAGATGGTCTTCCGCATCCTCGCCCTGTCGCCCCCGGCCCTCTCCCCAGAATCCGTCGAACGCATCCGGACGCCGGCTGGCGGACGCTACCAGTGGCAAAACACGGCGGACCGGGCCCTGTCCGAATCGTCGAGGAAAAACAACGTCCCGCACCTTGTGTTCAACATGGCCGGCACGGGATCGGGGAAGACCCGGATGAACGCCCGGGCGATCTGCGCCCTCCGTTCGGATTCCGAACCCGTCCGTCTCGCCACGGCGCTCAACCTGAGAACCCTGACGCTCCAGACCGGACACGCCTACCGGGAACAGCTTGGCATCGGGTCCGATGAAATGTCCTGCGTCATCGGGGATCTTCTGGTCCAGAAGCTTTTTGAAAGAGCGCAGGAAGAACGGCAAGAAAAGAACACCAAGGAAGACAAGGGAAAAAAGGAAGAAGACGAAGACGGGAACGACCTCGAAGAGGACCTCGATATCGACGCCGGGTTTGAATGGAGCGACTGTCCGGCGTGGCTGGAAGGTTTTCTGACTCGAAACCCCAAGACACGCTCCGTCATCGGATCCCCGGTTCTCGTGTCCACCATCGATTTTCTGATTGATGCCGGGGATCCCCGACGGCAAGGCCGCCATGCCCTGGCCATGCTTCGCCTGATGACGAGCGACCTGATCCTTGACGAGATCGACAGCTATGATCCGGAACCTCTGATGGCGGTTCTCCGGCTCGTCTGGCTCGCCGGGCTCTTCGGACGAAACCTCGTGGTCTCTTCGGCCACGCTTTCCCGTCCGGTGGCCCGGATGGTGTGGGCGTCCTTCGCCTCCGGAGTGAGAGCCAAAGGTCTCCTCGAAGGAAAGGAGACCTCGTTCGTCTCCGTTCTGATCGACGACCTCGTGGCCCCCTCAGTCATCCATAGCGAGACCGAAGACGGCTTCATGACCCATTACGAAAACCATCTTACTTCCATGTTCGAAAAACTCGTCGACGGGCGACCCGCCCAACGCGCCTTCCTGCAAAAGATCGTGCACAAGGAGAAGGAATCCCCGATCCAATCCTTTGTCTCTGCCCTCAGGGAGGGAATCGGGAGACTCCACGACAAGCACCATATTGTCGACCCGAAAACCGGAAAGAACATGTCGTTCGGATTGATCCGCATTGCCAACATCCCCCAAGCGATCGAGGTGGCCTCCTCCCTCGCTGAAAGAATGCCCCAATCGGCCCTTGTCGCCTGCTACCATTCCCAACTTCCGATGATCGCCCGGTGGCATCTGGAATCCCGCCTGGATACGCTTCTCGACCGGAGGAACGGAGACCGTCATCTTTTCTCCGATCCGGAGATCCGGAAGTTCCTCGATCAATGTCCGAAGAACAACCTGGTTTTTCTTGTCGTTGCGACGCCCGTTGAAGAAATCGGACGGGACCACGATTTCGATTGGGCCCTCATCGAACCGTCCAGCACGCAATCAATCGTCCAGGTGGCGGGACGGGTCAACCGGCATCGAAGACGGACCATCAAGGCCCCCAATGTGGGAATTCTCCAGTTCAACATCAAGGAGATGACGAAGACGAAAGGAGGGAAAGCCGTATTCACACGTCCGGGGCTTGAACGCAAACCCAAACCCTATGTGTCCCACGATCTCGAAGCACTTCTCGATTGGGATTGGCTTGCCGAGCATCCCCTCGACGCCCGTCTCCGGTTCGACCCCCGACACTGTTTCCAGGTGGAGGATGACCGTTCTCTCGAGGCGCAGACAGCAAACAATGTCAAAGTCATTACAGAAGGCGCAATCAGGGACTCGGAAGGAAAATTCCTGATGGTCTGGATGTCCAAAAACTACTATGAGGAAATGTCGCTCCGAAATCATGACGAATGGAACAAGGAATTCTTCCTGCCAGATCCGGATGAGACCCCAGAAAAAATCATTGCGATAGAAGAGCGAAATTTATCGTTGGGAAAATGCGACAGAAAGGTTCCTCTTACCCGTGAAGAACACCGGAAGAACACCTGGCTCGTCCTCCGGGGACGCGAGATGGTCGAAAAAGTGGAAGAAATCGGAATCGATCTGGAACGAGGAACGAAGGTTCACATGAGGGTTTTCAAAAACACGAAAATCTGGCGGGATCCTGATTTTGGTTTTTTCATCAAATATGAAGAGCGCAACAAGTGAGAGAAGATGATTTTCTCAAGGATTCGTTATCGATGATCTAAAAGCGCCATAAAGCTCCACTTTAGACCTTTCCTTTCGTCGTCCGGGCCCGATAGGGTCGGCAAAACCGGGGTTGATATCCCCAATGACGGGCAAAGTCCTCGAAGACGGTGTTCATCACCACCGTCCCGCTCTCCCGCCGGATCACCATCGTCTTCGGATTGTCATAGAGGATCGTGTCCGTCACT
>JAKAAM010000086.1 GCA_021802325.1 Nitrospirota bacterium | reverse complement strand
GATTACGCGACGAGCCGGAGAAGCTGGTCGGCCGTGAGCGCCAACACGGAAAACATCACGTGGGCCGTCACTTTCCGAGGCCCCCGGACCCGAAGGAAGGTCACGCCGAATTCCTCCTTGAGCCGGGAAAACACTCGCTCCGCTCCCGATCGTTTTTTATACCGCTCCTTTTTGGCCGGATCCAGAGGAATCTTCTCCCCACCACGAGGGTTGGAGTCGGTAACATGGACGCCTCCGTATCCTTCGATAAGCCGGGTGATCGACTGGGCATCATAGGCCGCATCGGTGAGGGTATAGAGAACATTCGGGCACCGCTCCTTCGTCCTCTTGACCAGATACGGGACGGGCTGGGAGTCGTGGACCGAGGCCGAGGTCACCAGGACCGCGAGCGGGATCTCTCCCTCGGCCGAATGAATGTGGATCTTGAACCCTCTCCACCATTCGACATTCCCTTGGCTGTTCCTCTTGCCGCCCCAATCGCAGCCCTGGGGGATTGCCTTTGCGATCTCTCCGGGGCTCATCCGGGTGTAAAGGTCGAGAGCCGGGATGTCGTCAGGGGCGACGACACCCTCTTCGCCCTTCTTCTTGCGTCCCCGCTTTTTGGGAGGGCGCTTTTTCGGTTCCTTCTTCCGGACGGCCTTCTCGCGTCCTTCGAGAGCCGAGCCGTCAATGGAGGAGTTCTCCACGAGGGCGCCTCCCACATGCTCCCGGATCAGGATCCCGTGGATCCTCTCGGGCATGTTCAGCGTGGCGAACTGGGCGAAGACTCGGGAAAAGGTCGACTCGCTGGGAACCTGACCGTTCTGCCATCCGCAAAGGCGCCGAAGGTTTTCGTCGACCTTCAGGCGGGAGATCAGGTCTCGGGTGCTTGTCAGCCCCAGAACCGCCTTGGCGACGAACGCCCGGCCGATCAGGGCCCATTCATGGGCGGGGCGCCCGGTCCATTGATGCGGTTGACGGATGACGTCTTCCGCCCGCACGATCTCGAGAATCTTGGCGACTTTCTTGTGATCGTCCGTCATGGGACTGGAAAGAGCGTCATCCAGACGGGGAAAGAGGGAGCCCTGAATTCGTCTCCAGATACCGCTGAGCTTGTTCATCATCGTTCTTCCTCCTTCGGTTGAGAACGAGATGAATTATATCAAGATATTATATTATAATAAATAAACAATAATATACAATGCAATCACTTTAATTAATTATACTTATGCTGGCTCAGGGTTTTGCAAGAGGCTCTCTTATCTTAGCTTTTTGGGAAGTCAGGTAAGTTTTCCCAGGACTCTTTGTTGGTTATAAGAATTTCATCAATCGTGCCGTTTCTTCCGGGGTGATTCCTTTTGCCTTCAACTTCGCGATGACTCTTTCCCATGTCCATTCCGAACTTTCAGAAATCCCAAGAATTGTGTCCAGATCAGGAACTGTCAGCCCTTCATCAGAATGAACCCGCTCGATAAACTGAGGGGGCAGGGCTTTCCAGACCGAAGAAGGAATTTCTTTGGGACTAGATCCATCGGATAGAACCCCGGAAAAATTTCGGGGAGAGAGGGAACGAAAACTTTCCGGCAAAAATCCACGTTTGCTTGGTGGCTTGATTGAGAGAACGATTCTGACATCCGAGGAGGTAATTGGAGCCAATACCCAAAGAGTCCAGGAAAGACGATCAACAATGGAACCAGAAGTGGGGGCTTGAGTGAGAACTTCCGAGTACACCGGATAAACCTTGACTCCTCCAGGGCAGAGTTCCCGGATCAGATGATCGGCTTTTTCTATATCACTGGAAGTCGGAGAAGGGATGACCCAGCGATGGATTCCGGGAAGAAGACCTGAGTCAGAGATTCCCAGGACCGATTTGGCATTTTTCAAGCGTTCCCCTGATACCCGGCTTTCCTTTCCCCGGATCCAGTAGGACAGACTGCTGGGATCCAGTCCAGATTTTTCAGCGAGCTTCCTCAGAGAAAGCCCCTTAAGCTCCCGAAGGACATCAATAAGAAATGGGTCGTCCGTCTTTGTTGACAAAATACCCTCATATTGTTATATTTGTGGGTATATGGTGGCTACACAAACAACATCATCTAAAAAATTGTATCAAAGGAGCCCCTCAAAATGAACACAGACCTCGAGAAGGCAAAGGTTCTTTACATCGTCCAGGATGTCGCACAAATGATGGGAATGAGCGATAGCGCCATCCGGATGCATCTCTTTCGACAGTCGGGCTTCCTACCGACTCCAATTCGAGTAGGGACGAAAAAGTTGATCTGGACCCAGGAACAGCTAGAGGCTCATTTCCGTTCATTGACTCCTTCCTCCCCCCATCCCGCTCCCCAAAAGATCGGCCGTCCGACCAAGCGGGTTCAACTGGCAAGACAGCGGGTCCCAAACGAATAGGATGAGCACTCTTTCACGAAGGAGGATCAATCCCTACAAGCAATTCGTAGGGTGCTGGATTCCGCTTTGGCTCTTGGAACGGCCAGAGATCTCGCCGGGAGCCAAGCTGATTTATGCAACCTTGGCAAGACACGCAGGACCCAAGGGGGATTGCTTTCCAGGCCAGAATACCTTGGCTCTGGAGATCGGCCTTTTGGGAAAATGCAAAATTTCCTTTTTGGGATCCACCTGATTTCACCGTAGGGAACCACCCGATTTCCTGAACGGGATCCACCCCGTGAGCGTCAGTCATAATCGTGTCTTCTTTGATTCCCTTTTAAAAAGAAGGAGACACGATGCCCAGGAAAGGACTGACGATGGTAAGGATTCACGAGGTGTTGCGTCTGATTCAGGAAGGTTTGTCCGATCGGCAGATCGCCCGCTCCCTGTCTCTCCGGCGAAGCCGGGTGGCCGAGATCCGGGGGTTGGGGAACGAGGCACCCACCGTTCTGGGGACCGCGGCTGTCCCCGAACCCCTCTGGACGGACGGGGTGGACTGGGAGGCGGTGGACCGGGAGATCCGGGACGGCCATGAGCTCAAGCGGATCTGGGAAGAACGGGCCTCCGAACGGACCAGTTACCCGAACTTCTGGAAGTACCTGAACCGGCGATTTGCTCCGCTTCTCAAGGAGACGGTCACCCTCCGGGAGTTTGAGCCCGGGGGCCATTGCGAAGTCGATTATTCCGGCGATCCGGTCCTGTGGTGGGACGAACGGAACCGCCCCCAGAAGGCCCAGATCTTTGTCGGGATTCTCTGCCACAGCCAACTCCTGTTTGCCCTTGCGACCG
>JAKAAM010000085.1 GCA_021802325.1 Nitrospirota bacterium | reverse complement strand
TACCGGCGCGTACCGATCCTCTGCCATTTTGGGGATTTTGCCCGGAAAAACGGGGCTCAGTCTCTGGAACAGGCAGCCCTTCTCGTCGAACCTTTTGCCAAAGACTGGCTGTCCAAGCATCCTTCTTCCAGTGGGAGCGCCTTGTCTGCCGCAAGAATCATGGAAGATGCCCGAAATCCAGTCAATCAGATGTTCCGGCTTATCCTTCCGAACTATACGGGAGGAGGCCGCCATGCGAAGCCGGATCCGTTCCGGAACGAAGTTCCGGGATTTTTCCTCTACCTGAGAGAGGAACGCGGACTCAAGCCATCGACGATTCTCGGCTATAGGGATCATCTCTACCGGTTCTCGGATTTTCTGACACGACAGGGGATCCGGTCCATCAAAGAGATTTCGGTCGCCACTATCTCCGCATTTGTGGTCGATGTGGCTCCCATGCTGTCCTTGAGTTCTCGTCGCAACTTGTGTGGAACCCTGAAGGTGTTCCTGCAGTACTGCCACCGGGAAAGAATCCTGACGACCGCTCTCGACTCAGCGGTGGAGATGCCCCAGGCTTATCGCCTGGCCTCGTTGCCGAGAGCGATCGGATGGGACGATGTCCGGCGATTGCTGGAGCAGGTGGATCGTCGCACGGTCCGGGGAAAGAGGGATTTTGCGATTTTGCTCCTGCTCGTGACCTATGGGCTGCGGGCCCATGAAGTGGCTGCGCTGACACTGGAGGATGTCGACTGGGAGCGGGACCGTCTGTTGGTCCCGGAGAGAAAAGCCGGTCATTCCACGGCCTATCCCCTTGCCGGCGTGATCGGGAAAGCTCTTCTGGAGTATCTGCAGCATGGGCGCCCCCAGACTGAAGATCGCCATCTGTTTTTCCGGGTGGTGGCTCCCAAAGTTCCGATCCGGTCGAGCGCCATCTCTTCCAGTGTGGCTCACTATCTGCATAAGGCTGGCATCGCCATTCCAAGAGCGGGCGCCCATACGTTGCGTCACACATGCGTCCAGCACCTTGTCGATGCCGACTTTCCGCTCAAAACGATCGGGGACTATGTCGTCCATCGATCCCCGTCGTCCACAGCGATCTATACCAAGATCGTCACGGAAGCGCTTCGCGAAGTCGCCATGGGCGACGGAGAGGATCTATGAATGCCTCTCTCGACTCTTCCCTTTCTTCGGCAATCTCGTCTTTCCTGACCTACAAACGGTCGCTCGATCGCAAATACCGGACGGAAGAACGCGCATTGCAACTGTTCGAGCGGTTTATGCATTCAAACGGGATCGACCGCCTTGAAGCTGTCACATCTTCGGGAATCGACCAGTTTTTGGCCTCCCGTTCCCGCCCGAGACCGCGCAGTTACAACCACTTGCTCGGGGTGTTGCGGAACTTTTTTCGATGGATCGTGCTCCAGGGAGCCATGACATCCAATCCGGTGACGGCTTGCACTAGCACTAGCACTAGGCACAATACCGGCCAACGCCGGCCCTATCTTTTCGATCTCGAACAGGTTCGGCATCTTTTGGAGATTGTCAGAGGGCTTCCCGACAACTCCATGGCACCAAAAAGGGGAGTGTCCTACGAAACGATGTTTGCTCTGCTCTATGGTCTGGGTCTGCGTGTCGGAGAAGTCTCTCGACTGACCGTCGGAGACGTGGACCTGGTGCAGGGAAGACTCCTGATCGAAAAGACCAAATTTTCCAAGGACCGTCTGATACCGTTTGGTCCCAATATGGCGCTCCGGTTGAAAAACTACCTCTCGGAACGCTTCGGGGCGGTATTGCCGGAGGCCGATCACCCTCTCTTCAGCTTTATAAAAGGCAAAAGGATCAACCCCGAGACAATCAGCCAGACGTTCCACCATCTCGTTCCGATGCTTGGTCTGAAAAATCAGCTTGGCGCCGCTCCCCCCAGACTTCACGATCTTCGCCATTCCTTTGCCGTCCGAACGCTTTTGCGGTGGTACCGGTCCGGGATCAATCCCAATCTTCGACTGCTTTATCTGTCCACGTTCCTGGGGCATGTCGATCCGTCTTCCACCGCCGTTTACCTCACTATCACCGACGAACTTCTCGACGAAGCGAACGAGCGTTTTCACGACTTTGCGAAATCACTGCTCAATGAGGAGGGCCAACCATGAACGAGATCGGTAAGATAATCGTCTCTTTCTTCGACGACTACCTCAAGGTCCAAAAAGGTCTTCGTCCCAGCTCCGTCCGGAGCTATCGCGACGTCCTGAAACTTTTTCTGAACCATGTGGCCGGTCGACATCATCGGCCTGTCACGCGTCTTGAGCTCCAGGATCTTGACTCCGAAGAGGTGCTCCTCTTTCTTCAAAGTCTCGAGTCCGATCGCGACAATCACATCCGCACCCGCAATCAGAGACTGACCGTTCTGAAAACCTTCTTTCGCTATCTGGCCAGTCGCGTTCCAGAAAAAATCGTCGAGGCAGAGCGCGTCGAATGCGTACCGGTCAAACGCTGTGCACCCCCTCCCACGAATTTTATGGAGAAAGACGAGGTCGAGCGACTACTCCGTGCCGTCCCGAAAACGACGTCCTCCGGTCTGCGGGACCGGAGTCTTCTGACTTTGCTATACAACACCGGGGCTCGGGTTCAGGAAGTCGCCGATTTGCGCGTGGGAGATCTCGATCTTGATGGCCCGTTTCGGGTGAGACTTCACGGGAAGGGGGACAAATGGCGGGTGTGTCCCCTTTGGCCAGAAACGGCCTCCCTTCTCAAGCAATTGGTCGCCGGAGCCTCGAAAGAGGCGCCGGTCTTTGTGTCACGGCTCCATCGGCCTTTGACGCGATTCGGCATCTACCAACTTGTAAAAAAATACGCGGCAGCGTTGCCATTGGGCAAATCGAATGACGGAAAAGCGCGTCATGTCTCTCCCCATATATTCCGGCATACCGCGGCCGTCCATCTTCTGGAGTCCGGAGTGGATATCAATGTGATCCGGGCCTGGTTGGGCCATGTCAGTCTGGAGACGACAAACCGATATGCCGAAATCAATATTCGCATGAAAGAGGCCGCGGTGGCTCGGTGCACCCCCCCGATCGACGATGCTTCGGAGGAATCCCTCCCAAAAAAGGTTTGGCACGACGATCCGGAGCTGATGAAATGGCTTAATTCCCTGTGAAAATTATGTGCTCTTCGGAAAGAAATCAATGAGGAGGGGCAAGGAGTTTTTGAAGGAACACCACATAACATCGAAGAGCACATAAGACGGATTATGTTCTGTAGAACATAATCCGTCACCGTGATCC
>JAKAAM010000084.1 GCA_021802325.1 Nitrospirota bacterium | reverse complement strand
TAGGCCGTTACCGTTGTCCCAAGATGAAGGGAGGTCGCCTCTTTAGGGGGGCGGTCTCCTTTTTTTTGTCAAAAATCAGTCGGGGGAGGAGGTGGGGGAAGGGGCGAGGGGGTGGAGCTGTGACAGCGCTCCCTGCATGTCGGGTGGAATCGGGGCATGGAATGCGAGTTCTTCGCCCGTGATCGGGTGCGTGAATCCCAGGTTGGCGGCATGGAGCATGATCCTTGGAAAAAGGAGTGTGTCCTTGCGTCCTTTTTTTTTGTAGACAGGGTCTCCGGCCAGCGGATATCCCAGATGCTGCATGTGAACCCGGATCTGGTGGGTTCGTCCGGTGAGAAGGGTAATGTCAAGGAGAGAATACCCCTCCCGGTACGCTGTCATGACCCTGTATCGCGTTTGGGAGGGTTTCCCCCCGGCAGTGACGGCAAACTTCTTCCGGTCCCCGTTGGATCGGCCGATGGGGGCATCAATGAGACCTCGCTTGGAAGGAGGAATCCCTATCGCCAGGGCAATATAGCTTTTTGAGACGGTTCTTCCACGAAACTGCTCCATGAGGTGGTCGACGACCTCGGCCTTCTTTCCCACGACCAGAAGGCCCGATGTATTCTGATCCAGGCGGTGGACAAGCCCGGCTCTGGCCGGACCTTCAGCGTCTCCGGTCTCTTCCCGGGAAAGGTGGCCAAGCAGGCCGTTCAGCAGGGTTCCATTGGGGTGTCCGGGCGCTGGATGGACGACGAGAGAGGGAGGTTTGTTGATCACGAGAAGGAACTCATCCTCATAGAGGATGTCGAGCTCCATCTCCTCCGGGGCATCTTCCGAGGGTGCCGGGGGGGGGATGTGGACGGTGATGATGTCCTCTCCGCGGATTCTGTAGGAGGCGGGCTCGATCCGTCCATTGACGGTAATCAGGCCTTCATCCAGGATTTTCTGGATTCTTGAGCGAGAAAAGGGGAGACACGTCTGGGCAAGAAAGTGATCCAGACGTTTTTTTGACTCGCCCGGATCGACCTGATACATGCGGCATTCAAGCGATTCTCGGGCGGGGAATGCCCCGGCTTCTTCCGCCGAAAGCTTCTTTCTGACGAGCTCAATGCCGGCTGATGGTTCGATCCTTCTCAACTTTTTCCCTGGCCTTTTCCATATTGGACTTGATGGCCGTATTTCCGGGGTCCTGTGTCTGGGCGATCTTCCACTCCGCCAGGGCCCGCTCGTAGTTTTCCTGGTCCATGAAGATCGTTCCCAGATCGATCCGGGCCTGGAGGTTCAGGGGGTTCATGTCCAGGGCTTCTTCAAGCACGCTGATGGCTCCGTCCTTATCTCCGACCATGTTCAGCGTCCATCCCAGCTCTCTCATGGTTTCGTCGCTGGGCTCGATTTCAACGGCCTCCTCAAGCTCCATGATCGCCTCATCCCACTTCCCCTGTTCGGAGTAGAGAAGACCGAGCAGCTGGTGGACCCGGGGATGGAGGGGGTCGATATCGGTCAATGCGAGAAGGTATCGCTCCGCCTCCTCAAATCGGGCATTCTCGAAGTAGATCTTTCCGATCGTTTCGTAGGCATCCGTGTTCAAAGGATCTTCGGAGAGAAGATCGTTCAGGAGAAGGATCGCTCCTCTGGGGTTTCCCTTCCCGTGGGCGGCAAAGGCCAGATGGAGGGTGATGTCCCTTTTTTCGACGATGTTCTGGGCCCCTTCGAGGAGGGTTTCCCCCAGGCGCTCGGCCTCATCGAACTTCTTGAAATAAACATGGAGATGCAGCGCATAGATCCCGAGTTTCCGGTCTTTGGGCCAGTCTTTTCTCCAGAGGGTAATTTTTTTTGCCGCCTCATCGAATCGGCCCCCTTGAATCAGGGCGTCAATCATCAGATAGCGAAATGGCAATATGGCCGGTTCGTCCGAGATCCCCGATTCCGCCAAGTGAAAGGCCTTTAGCCATTCGTTGTTTTCCAGAGCCAGCTGTATCCGGGTGATGCGGCTTTTTACGGTCTGGTCCATGCCCATCTCCTCCTTAGCTCGTGTCGCAGCGAGTCTTTATTGGTCAATTCGTTCCGGCGGGTGTTCCGGTTCTGCCTCTCTCATCTCTCCACTGGAGGAAGAGAAGCGTCCCCACCCCAACGACAATGGCCGAGTCGGCGATGTTGAATGCCGGCCAATGGGCATTTCCGATATAGAAATCGAGAAAGTCGACGACGCGCCCTTCTCGGATCCTGTCTGAGAGATTCCCGGCGGCCCCTCCCAATATCATGGCCAGGGGATAGATGTCCGGGAGCCGCTCGCGTCCTTTTTTGGCGCTATAGAGGAGAATTCCGCCCATAGCGAGCAACGTGAAAGCGATGAGGAGTGCCTCATGCCCTCCTTTTTCCTCCCCGGAAAACAGGCCAAAGACAATCCCTGTGTTCCGGACCGAGACAATCCTGAAAAAATGGGGAACAAGCTGTATGCTCGAAAAAAGATCGAGCCGGGTTTGGACGAAAAACTTTGATATCTGATCGAGGATGAAGACGAACACCGCGATCAACATATATGCTATCCAGCGCCTTCCGATTTTTTTCTCCCTTGGTCTCGGGTTTTTCTTTGATTCATTTTACCACACTCCCCGAATGTCATGCATGCGGGGTCGAGGGCGTCAGCTTTTTTTGATGGCCTTATGGCATCTTTGGCAGATGGGCCAATTGTCCGGGTTTTTCCCCGTATCTATCCGTATGAGCCAGCATCGCTCACACTTGGCTCCCTCCGCCCGGTAAAGAGCCATTTTTGTATCAAATCGTTCGATGGGAATCGGCGCGGTGAGGGGGGCGGATTCCCTTCCCTTCGGGGAGTTGAGGGTCAGGCCGGACACAATGAAGAATGACTCAAGAAAACCCTGAGAAAATCCCAGAGGATTCCAGTGTTTGTCGTTTCCCTCAAAGTCGAGACTCAGTTCCATGGTTGTCTTGATGGTCTTGTCTTTTTTGAGCTCGTCCGAAATCTTTCCCAGGGCCGAGCGGATCTCAAGGAGTCGTGCGACGCCCTCTTCAAGGTCATTTTTCTTCCGTTCAGGATGCATCGCCGGAAACGGGCGGGTGAGAATCTTTGCGGTGGCTTCCCCGGCGGAGGAGAGCTTTTCGTCGTGGATCACTATTTCCGTCGTCGTAAAGGGAAGGACCGGATGGAGAAGGGGCAACATTTCATCGAGAAGGATTCTGAGAGTGGATTGGGTACCCCTCCGGAGGCGGCCGGCGGCGGCCTCGGCATAGAGCCGGTCCTTGATGATGTCGAAATATTGGGCGGAAAGGGTCACCGAACAAAAGTTGTTGAGCTGGCTAATGACATGGG
>JAKAAM010000083.1 GCA_021802325.1 Nitrospirota bacterium | reverse complement strand
CCCTGGCCTGCGCCCTGGTGGTCGGCCGGCTCGTCTCCCCCGGAAGCGAGCGCGCCACCCACCGCTGGATGACTGACCGGACCGCCCTGGGCGAGATCCTCGGAACCCCGGAGCACCTCGCGGTCGGAAAGGACGCCCTCTACCGGATCTCCGACCGGCTCCTCGAGAAGAAGGAGGCGATCGAGGCGGCCCTGGTGAAAAACACCCGGACCCTCTTTCCCTCCGACTCCCTCGTCCTCCTCTACGACCTCTCGAACACCTATCTGGAGGGGGCGGCGGAACGGAACCCCCTGGCCAAACGGGGACACTCGAAGGAGAAGCGCTCCGACTGTCCCTTGATCGGGCTGTCTCTGGTCGTCGACCGGCGCGGGTTCCCGATCGCGAGCCGGATCGTCGCCGGCAACCAGTCGGAACCCGAAACCCTCCCGGTCGCCCTGGACCGCCTCGAGACCCTGGCCGGACTGAAGGCCTTCCCGAACGGGCCCAAGCCCACCCTGGTCATGGACCGGGGCATCGCGACCCGGGACAACATCGCCCTTCTCAAAAACCGGGGCTTCTCCTACTGCGTGGTCGAGCGCCGTCCCGTGGAGAAGGAGTACGCCGACCTCTTCGCCTCCGCGAAGGAGACCTTCGAGTGGTTCGCCCCCCATCCCGAGAGGCCCCTGGAGGGGGTCTACCTTCACAAGGAGGATCTTCCGGAGGAGAAGTCCTCCCGCCTCCTCGTCCTCTCTGCCGCCCGGAAGGCCAAGGAGGACGCCATGGACGCGCTCAAGGAGACCCGCTTCGGGGAGGCTCTCGAGAACCTCAAGGGCGCCATCGAAAAAGGCGTCTGCGTGCGTCCCGACACCGTCTCCCGGCGCATCGGGAAGATCCTTGCGCGCTTCCCTTCCGTCGCCAAATATTACACGGTCACACCCGTCATCGAAGAGATCCCGCCTCCGTCCGAAAAGGCGAAGACGGAAAAACCGGGAAAGAAAACGGGACCGACGCGGAGGAAGCTCCCCCCCAAAGCTCCGGCGCAGAAGGTCGTCGGTCTGTCGTGGGCCCTGAACGTCCGCCGGGAGGAACGGTCGCTCCTCACCGGCACCTACGTCATCGAAACCAGCCACACCGACCTGACAAGCCGGGACATCTGGTCCCTCTATACCACCCTCACCCGGGTGGAAGGCGCCTTCCGCGACCTGAAAAGCGATCTCGGCCTCCGTCCCGTCTTCCACCAGAAGGCTGACCGCTGCATGGGCCACCTCTTCGTCTCGGTCCTGGCCTATTTCCTCCTGTCGACCCTTGAGCACCGGCTCCGCGAAGCGGGCGAGACCCGCTCCTGGCCGACGGTCCGCGAGGTTCTCGGGACCCTCTGCCGGACCACCGTCACGGGGCGCGACCCCCATACCGGCTTCGACTACCGCATCCGGATGACGAGCAAGCCCGAGCCCGAACACCGGGGAATCCTGGACAAACTCGGCATCCGGGGCTTCCTCCGCCGACTCGTCTCCCGGATCCGCCCCGAAAAGAAGGAGAGTCAGGAAACGACTTCGGGTTCCAGTACATAAAATTGACAATTGTAATCATCAAGGCACTGTTGCGCCTTGATATTTTTCATCGGACCAGAAAGTTGGGTTAGGTGAAATCCTGCAGCGAATGATCCGGACCAGTCATTTCGATGATGCATTGTATTTATTGATGCCTTCTCAGCAAGCTCGTTTCAGTATCTTTCCTACCCCCCTAAGAACATCCTCCACTGGAATCTGCAAACACTTCATCTGAAATGGGCAATAACTGGCTTGATAGCAAGGGGAGCAGTCAACCTTCGATGTAACGGTCAGAACATTGGGGCCGTAAGATGCCCATTGAGGAACTGGAACGGAACTTCCCATGACTTCGACTATGAACATCCCTGTTTGGGCCAAAATATGCCCAGGGCCGCTATCGAGAACGATTGCCATGTCCATCTCATTCGACATGCGTGAAGCGAAGGTTCCGATAGGTCCGATAGGAAGAATTCTGATTCCGGTTTCTTTTGAGATCATTTCCATGTAGGGCATATCCAGGGGACCTCCCGCCAACACACAGGAGAACCCTGCTTGTGACAAGAGCTTTCCCAATTCAATCCAGTAAGGGGTCGCCCACCGCTTGGTGGGTGAACTGGTCGCAGGAACGAGTCCAATCCGTCGCACATCTTTTTTTGTCGATTCATAGGTCAGAAGGTCGCTTACCATCCATAAGAGTTGTCGACCGTTATGGATATGCCGCAAGTCGTTAATTACGGGAAACTCACGGGATGGATGAAATTGGGGGGAGGGATATCCCACAGTAATGTGGGCTGAGACTTCGCCAAGGAGAAAGCGAGTGTCGCTCGCGACCCTGAAGTCGATCGCCAAGTCGCAGGACATCTTATTCAATATTTTCTTGTCGTGGTCCGATAATCCGACCCACCCCCCCATGACCCCGTTTTCCCCGAACATGTTGATTGTCACAATATTCTTAAATCCTTCATTTTCGAATAAAATCTTTCCCCAGGTTCCACATACAATCGTCCACTCTGTTTTGGGGAACTTTCTCACCAATTCTCTGATCGCCGGCATTGCGATGGCGATATCGCCCAAGTGGTCCATTTTAAAAATGATGCCGGTTTTAATGGTGTTAATATCTATAAAAGGCGAATTTACCATTCTAACGCTGTCGGATTGCGGGGATTCCGAGAGGCCGATCAAAATATCCTTGCCGTATTTTCTCCAAAATCTAAGAGTATCTTCCGGAGTATGAGCGGTGGAATAATTCTCTGTATCATAATGTTTGATCCTTGAGTGCGAAGCCAGAACAACCTTGTAGTCATATCTTCCTATAAGGAATCCGGTGATCATTTCAGAGTAAGGGCTAATGAACTCTTCGTCGAAGCCATGTATTTCCGAAAAGACGTTTTTTCTTAAAACGATGCAGCTTCCATCCAGGCTTGAACAGAGACGATCTTTTTCAGGAACGATAAGAGACCGAATAACTTTGTTATTTTCCATGCGAAAGTATGTTCCTGCACTTTGTACCGATCCGTCAGAGTTGAAAACGACCGGTCCGGCCATGCCGACAGAGGGGTCCTCGAAGATCTCGATCAGATGGTCCAGCCAATCTTCCTGTATGATTTCCAAATCATCGTGAAGAAATATCAGGAGATCTCCAGAGGATGCGTTTGCCCCGACATTGTTCATTTTCGGAAAATTAAAAGGAATTGGCTCATGGAGAATAATCACGCGAGGATCCAAAGATTCCGGAAATTGTTCAGAATTACTTACCACAATAACTTCAATATTCTTCCTTAGAAGGAA
>JAKAAM010000019.1 GCA_021802325.1 Nitrospirota bacterium | reverse complement strand
CTCCTGTCTTGAACTGAGAGGTGGCGTCGGAAAGCTCACGGTTGAGTGGATGGTTTCCCGAGAGGTAACGCGATCCCGTCGCGCCAGTTCCAAAGTTTCTGGTAGCACGAAGGGACGCATCGATGACCAAAGGGTTGCGGGAAAGGCCCAGGTAGTCGTTCGAAGAGAGGGAGACTAACCCGGGAGGAGGCATTGTTTTGAAACGCCCTGAGATTTCAAGGGCTGAATAACCTATCTCGATGAGGGAGGCAATGGGCTCTTCCATTTCAGGCCTTCCTTGCTGTGTGCTCAATATCATGAATCGAGGCAAGCTTGAACGGAAGAGGCGAATGCGGCTGCTGCGAGGAAAAGAGAACGGGAGTTTCACGAAGAAATGCTAAAAGTTCTGTTAATGCATTTTCATTTCTGAGAACGTAGAGTCTCCCCCCTGTGGGGAGTCCTGCCGGCTTGATGAAGGGAATGCGAATGTATCCCGTTGTTCGGGAGGCGATGTAGCCCGTCTGGTAGCGAGGATCGTCCGAGGCGCAGAGTTCGAGTAGAACTTCTTCCGCCATAAGAACCTTACTCGAAAGAATGAGGGCGTCAACGAATCGGTAACTCGGCTGGACGAGGCTTCGGGCAGCAGCCTCTTCAAGTATTTTTCGGAGAGCTGGAAGGCATCCGAAGTGGGTTGTCCGAATCCCCTCTGTTGCAGACTCATTTAAGATGCGTCCCTGTTCATTGACAAGCAAGGCCCCATTTCGGGAGGGATGTCCTAAGATCTCTTTGTCAAATATCATGAGCACACGAGACGCCAAGGAGGGAGACAGAAGGTTTTCAAGAATCACCCGAACGGAATCCTGAGACTCTTTGATGTCCGAAGACTTTAGTGCGCGAATCGGTAGCAGCTCCCCATGCTGAATGCTCGAGGAAGGAATCGGGTCAATGGTAAGAATCTGCTGGAGGGAGGGGTTGTCCTTCAGATAAAGACGCAATTTCGAAGACAGCCGAGCAATGGTTGCCTCGAAGTTTTCAGACGAAACAAGATCCTCGGCGCCGGAAATGTGACGACCGTTTTTGTGGATCCTCATCCGGATGCTGAAATAGGACTCAGTCAATGTTGACAGTCGGAGAGGGAAGAGCGTGAGGAGGAACAAGATCGAACCCTTCCTCGCGGATCATCTGAATGTCGAGATCCGGTGAGCGCCCCGACCGGGTCAGATAGTTCCCGATCATGACCCCGTCAGCTCCATTGTAAAAGATTTCCGGATGGCGGTCCTTCAGCGCATGAATCCTGCCCCCACAAATCCTGACCTCTTTTTTGGGGAAGAAAAGTCGACTTACGGCGATGATTCTGAGGGCCTCGTCAGCACCGAGCGCGGGATCATTCTCGAAAAGAGGAGTTCCCGCAATTGGGACGAGAAAATTGATCGGTATAGAATCAACGTCAAGCTCCCGGAGAAGAGAGAAGAGGGAAACTCTGTCTTCGTTGGATTCGCCGACTCCAAAGATGCCGCCTGAGCAAACAGAGATCCCGGCGTCTTTGGCCATGCGGACCGTTGAGACTCTCTCGTCATAGGCATGTGTGGATACGATTTTGGGAAAGTGATTTCGAGAGGTTTCAAGATTATGGTGGAGGCGGTCAAGTCCGGCACTCTTGAGAATGGATACAGTCTCTCCTGACACAGAGCCAAGAGTGGCGCAGGACCAGAGTCCTAGCTCTGAGTGCATTCTTCCAAGAGCGTCTTCAACAATGCGAAGTTCTGTAGGATTCTCAAGGCTTCGTCCGCTTGTGCCGATACAAAATCGACGAGTTCCGTTTTGTTGGGCTGCCCTGGCAGCCTCGACAATTTTATTGGCTGCCAGCAGGTCATAGGTCGGCGCAATGGTGCGGAAGTGGGTTGACTGCGCGCAAAAATGGCAGTCTTCAGAACAAGCGCCAGATTTTGCATTCATGACAGTGCAGGGATCAATGAGACGTCCACGGAATTTATCCCGGACAGCATCGGCCCCCTCACTGATCACAGGGGAAAAGTCTTCGGGAAGGGAGAGGAGCCAAAGGGCCTGTTCTGGAGAAATTCCGTCGCCGGCGAGGGATGATTGCCGACACTCCCCGATTCGGTCGAGGGTCTCTTTTTCGTTCATCATGAGAGTCCTTTCCTGCCTATGGCAGATATTGGCAAAAAATTCAGAGTTTCTTCTTCGGATATGGAGGGACTGCCGTGGTCTTTTAAAAAAGCCGCCACAGGCTTTCTGAAATTACCTCGATTTGTCGAAAAAATCCAACTAGCCCTCTCCAAGACTATCATGGAGAGACCCTTCGTTGCTCCATTGTTGTCAAGGATGCTGTATTTATTTTGATTCTTGACAGGGTACCGGGGCAGGATTACTATTTTTATTAGGGGAAAGTGTTGCTGGACCATATTGCTTGAGCCAAATTCAGGAGCCCTGCCATGATGGACAAATTTACGGAAAAGGGACGCAAGGTCATCATAATGGCCCGTGAGGAAGCCGAGAAGCATCAGAACGACTACCTCGGGACCGAGCATATTGTCCTGGCGCTGGTGGGTGACCAGGATGGTGTTCCCGTGGCAGTCCTCAAACGCATGGGGCTAACGCCCGATCAGATCCGGATGGAGATCGAACGAAATCTTCTTAATGGAACAGCCACGCTGACATTTGGCGAGCTGCCTCTTACTCCGCGAGTCAAGAGAGTAATTGAGTATGCCGTTGATGAGGCGAGGTTGCTGGGACATACACATATAGGTGCCGAGCATCTTCTTCTGGGGGTTCTTCGGGAAGAGGATGGAATCGGCGGTAAGATTCTTCGGGCCCTTGGGGCAAATCTCCTTGCGGCTCGACAGCTGACAGCCAGCCTTCTCAAAAAGGCAGGCTCGGGATCAGGCCGGGAGAAGGAACGAAAGAGCGGGACTCCTGCACTTGACGAGTTCGGGCGAGATCTCACCCAGATGGCCACGGATGGACATCTGGACCCTGTGATTGGTCGCCACGATGAAATCGAACGTGTTCTTCAGATTCTGGGGCGTCGCACCAAGAATAATCCAGTCCTGATCGGAGAATCCGGTGTGGGCAAGACCGCCATCGTTGAAGGATTGGCCCAGAAGATCATTAATGGCGAAGTTCCCGATAACTTGCTGAACAAGCGGGTGGTTGCTCTTGACTTGGGCTCCTTGGTGGCGGGAACAAAGTACCGTGGGCAATTTGAGGAACGCCTCAAGGTTGTCATGAAAGAGGTTGTCACCGCCGGGAACATCATCGTTTTCATTGATGAGCTTCATACTCTTGTGGGGGCGGGGGCGGCCGAAGGTTCCATCGATGCATCGAATATGTTGAAGCCCGCCCTCTCCCGAGGCGAGATTCAGTGTATCGGAGCCACAACGCTTGACGAATACCGTAAATACATTGAAAAAGATGGAGCTCTCAAACGTCGTTTTCAGCCAATCTATGTGAACGAGCCCCCAGTGGAGGAAGCTGAAAGAATCATTCTTGGCCTCCGCGATCGGTATGAAGAGCACCATGGCGTCGTGATTACGGATGATGCGGTGCATGATGCTGTCGTCCTTTCCGAGCGCTATGTCACCGATCGCTTTCTTCCTGATAAGGCTATCGACATTATTGACGAGGCGGGATCACGAGCAAAGCTCAAGAGCTACTCACTTCCTTCCGAGATTAAGGAGCTTGACGCGATCCTTAAGCGCTCCATGAAGGGGAAAGAGCAGGCGATTCGAGAGCAGAATTTTGAAGAAGCCGTCCGCTTTCGAACCCAGGAAGACCTTCTTCGGAAACAGATTGAGGAAGAGAAGCTAAAGTGGAAGACTGCCCAGGAAAAGAACAAGCCAGTCATCGGAGGTGAAGAGGTTTCGGTGATTGTTTCGAAGATGACGGGAATTCCTCTTTACCGTATTGAAGAAGGAGAAAGTGAACGTCTTCTCAAGCTTGAGGAAGAGCTTCACAGACGAGTGGTTGGGCAAGACGAAGCGATCTCGGCGGTGGCTCGAGCGATTCGGCGTTCCCGTGCCGGAATCAAAGGCGAAAAGCGGCCCATCGGCTCCTTCATTTTTCTTGGACCAACGGGTGTAGGAAAGACAGAGTTGGCCAGGACCTTGGCCGAGGTGATGTTCGGCAACGAAGACGCTCTGATACGCGTGGACATGTCCGAGTATATGGAGCGGTTCAATGTGTCCCGTCTTACCGGTGCCCCTCCTGGCTATGTGGGGTACGAAGAAGGCGGTCAGCTGACAGAAAAGGTCCGCCGGCGCCCCTATTCGGTCATTCTTTTTGACGAGATAGAGAAGGCTCATCCGGACATGTTTAATGTTCTCCTTCAGGTTCTCGACGACGGCTTCATCACCGACAGTCTTGGCCGTAAGATAGACTTTAAAAATACCGTTCTCATCATGACCTCGAATCTTGGGGCTCGTGCAATCGAGAAGGATGGTTCCTTGGGATTTGCCCGGGGTGCAGGAGAGGTGAGGGAGGACTTCATCAAGACGACGATTCAGGATGATCTCAAGAGAACATTCAATCCGGAGTTTCTTAACCGGATTGACGAGATTGTCGTCTTCCATCCCCTTGATGAAAAGCAGCTTGCAGCCATTGTTGACATACGGATCGATGAGCTCAACAAGCGGCTGGCTTCCAAGGGCATTGTCCTTGAAATTGATCCAGAGGTTCGGCAGTGGCTTGTGAAGGAAGGCTACCAGGCCAATTACGGGGCACGGCCGATGCGTCGAGCCATTCAGCGCCACATTGAAGATCGGCTCTCCGAAAAGGTCATTAGCGGTGCCATTCACCCCGACAAGAAGATTCGCGTGGTACTTCGGGAGGGGCAGCCCGTCTTCATTGAGGAAGACGCCATGGCATCGATCGTCTGATTTTCCTTTCATGATCCTAGCTCTCGAAACATCCTGTGACGATACCTCTGTGGCCCTGGTCGACATGACCGGGGCCATTCTTTTTCATCGCTCCCTTTCCCAAATCTCTCTGCATGCTCCCTTCGGGGGGGTCGTTCCCGAACTCGCCTCCCGTACGCATGCCCTCCACCTTCCCCAACTCGTAGCGGATGCCTTCAAGGAAACCGGTCGAGGCCTCTCCGATCTCACTGCGGTAGCATTGACGATCGGTCCAGGTCTATCTGGAGGCCTCCTGTCGGCGATTGCCTATCTCAAAGGTCTATGTTTCTTTTCCAGGCTGCCCATCATACCGGTGCACCATGTTCGGGCACATCTTCGTGTGGCCGTTGGCTCGGTTGAAGAGATCCCTCATGGTGCGCTGGGGCTTGTTGTTTCGGGAGGGCACTCTCACCTCTACGGTCTCAGTGCCTGGCCTAAACTGGAACTTCTGGCCCGAACTGTCGATGATGCGGCAGGAGAAGCCTTTGACAAGGGAGCCAAAGCTCTGGGGCTTCCGTATCCCGGAGGACCCGAAATTGAGCGCCTCGCCTCCCTTTACGAGGGAGAAGTTAATCGCCTTGTGAAGAATATTCAGACACCCTTGCCGTTTGATATGAGTTTTTCAGGGCTGAAAACTGCGTTTGTTTCGCTTGTCTCCCGAGAAGGAAAAGATCCTTCAAGAAGGCCCTATCTTGCAGCCACATGTCAGGAAGCGATCATTTCTCATATTGTCGATCGCTTGGGGAAGGCTCTTCGCCATTACCGTCCTCCGGCACTTCTGGTTGGGGGAGGAGTGGCCGCCAACGGAGCCTTTCGAAAGGCGCTCGAGTCCCTGTGCGGAGAAATGGGAGTCTCCCTTTTCGTGGCTCCTCGCCCCCTTTGCGGGGACAATGCAGTTATGGTAGCTTTGATGGGTTTGGAGATTTTTAGAAGCGGACAGTTCAGTTCGTTTCCCTATGATGAGATCGCTCCCCGTCCACGATGGGATGAGGATTAGGATGGAGAAGGCGTGCCCGAAGGAGTTGTATCCGAGATTGTGACCCGTGCCATAAGGATGGCAGGGGCGCAGAACTCATGGCCCCAGGATGTTCTCGACCGAACTCTTGCCCGGGGGGTCCGGCTTGAATGGCCAAAGAAGGAAGAGTTTGGGGATCTTTCCACTCCCATGGCCATGTCCCTTGCCAAGGACATGGGGAAAACTCCCCGCCATGTCGCCGGAACGATTCTTGAGTCCCTTCGGCAAATCCCTGAAACATCGTCATTGTTTTCCAAGGTCGATATCGCGGGACCGGGATATCTCAACTTTTTCTTTTCCTCCCCCTATTTCTCCGATTTTCTTGTACAGTGCCTTTCTGGCTCAGCTCTCGTTGATCGGGTCGCCATTCCCAAAAATATCAATGTCGAGTTTGTGAGCGCCAACCCGACCGGCCCCTTGCATGTGGGGCATGGACGCGGAGCTGCCTTTGGGGATTCTCTGGCTCGGATCCTTCGGGAAGTCGGCCATGACGTCTCCACCGAGTATTATATAAATGACGCCGGGAACCAGATGAATATGCTGGGGAAATCAGTCTATCTGGCTTTCCGGAAGCTGACAGGCCATGAATCATCCGAAGAGAAAGTTCGGCTGTTGGGCGATACGGAGGGGTATCGAGGAGACTACATCGCCGGCATTGCCAAGGAGATTCTCGACAACCCCAAAGGACTTCCCGATGGTCTTCGGGAGGATGTTCTGGCGGGACGCTTTACCGATCAGGTCCAGTCGTTTTTTACCGATGTTTCCCAGCGTCGCATCATGGAGGGAATCAGGGAGGATCTGGATCGATTTGGCGTGACATTCGATCGTTACTTTTCCGAGAAAACCCTTCATGAAAAGGGTGCTGACGGACTTTCCTCCATCGCCCGATGGTTGACCCGTCTTGAAAAGGAATCTGACGGCGCCGTCTATGCCTCAGACGGGGCCCTTTGGTTTAGGACAACGGCCATGGCCGACGATAAGGATCGGGTTTTGCGGAAGTCTGACGGATCCTATACCTATTTTGCGGCTGACATTGCCTATCATGCCGATAAGGTTGACCGGGGTTATGACATCATGGTGGATGTCTGGGGGGCTGATCACCATGGTTATCAGGCTCGCATGCAGGCTGTGGCAAAGGTCCTGTCTGACCGGGCAAAGCGGCAGGTCGACCTGAAGATCTGTCTCATTCAGCTTGTCTCCCTCCTGCGGGATGGAAAGGCCGTCAGCATGTCCACTCGTGCAGGAGAATTTGTGACGCTGGCGGAGGTTCTTGATGAGGTCGGTGTCGATGCCACACGCTTCTCCTATCTGACCCGAAGCCATGAATCGGCGCTGGAGTTTGATCTGTCCAAGGCCAAAGAGCGATCCATGGATAACCCGGTCTATTATGTTCAGTATGCCCATGCCCGGGTTAAAAGCCTGCTCGCCCAGGCCAAGTCACGGGGAGTGACGATCGGAGACTTCCATCCGGAAGACTTCTCGCCCCTTGAGGAGCCGGCCGCCCGCTCCCTGATTCGGCTTATGGCCCAGTTTTCCGGAGTGCTTCATCGGGCCGCGGAGTCCTTTGAGGTGCATCCTTTGACGGACTATCTGACGGCTTTGGCAGGAGCCTACCATCATTATTACTTTCACCACAGGATCCTCTCTGCGGAAGATGCGGATCGACCGGTTATGATGGCGAGAATTGGTCTTTCCATGGCGGTGGGACGAATCCTGGCGTCAGGTCTCGCCCTTCTGGGTGTCCGAGCTCCGGATTCCATGTGACGAGCTTCCCGTTTTTTCAGCACATTTCCTCTGATCGATCCTCTCTTGCCCGGGAGGGAGTGATCAGGACTCGCCATGGGGTCGTTCCCACTCCGGCCTTCATGCCCGTGGGAACCCGCGGAACGGTCAAAGGGCTGACCCCTGATACTCTGTCGGCTTGTGGGGCAGAGATTGTACTAGTCAATGCCTTCCATCTCTGGCTTCGACCCGGAACGGAGAGGGTGCGGGAGGCAGGGGGGATCGGTCGCATGATGGGGGTCGACTGTCCCGTTCTTTCCGACAGCGGTGGGTATCAGATTCATAGCCTTGAGACCCGAAGGACGGTGACAGAGGAAGGCGTCTCCTTTCTGTCACCTTACGATGGCGCCAAGGTCTTTCTCTCCCCCGAGATCTCCGTCGCCCATTCGGAGGCTCTGGGTGTGGATATCCGGATGGTTCTCGACGATCTTGCCGGTGCGGCCGCTCCCCCGGCAAGAATTCGCGAGGCCATGGAACGGACTCATCGCTGGGCCCTTCGGGCACTCAATGCATGGGATCCGGGAACGACGGCTCCCCTCTTTGGAATCATCCAAGGAGGAGTCGATCGGGCGCTTCGTGAGGAGAGCGCCCGAGGGCTTGTTTCTTTGGTCGGGTCCCGGGGGCAATCCTTTTCAGGATTCGGAATCGGAGGGTTGGGCGTCGGCGAAACGGTGGATGAGCGGCTTTCAGTTCTTGATGCCACTGTTCCCATCCTTCCGGAGAATCGCCCTCGCTACCTGATGGGCGTCGGGTATCCAGGGGACATTCTTGAGGCCGTGCGTCGGGGTGTGGACCTTTTTGATTGCGTTCTCCCCACGCGAAATGCCAGAAACGGGAGTTACTTTACCCGTGAAGGGGCCATCGCCATTCGGAATGCCCGCTTTCGGGAGGACGATCGTCCGATCGACTCCTCCTGTGGCTGTGCTACCTGCCGACGCCACTCCCGGGCCTACCTCCATCACCTTGTAAAAAACGATGAGATGACTGGGGCGATCCTGGGAACAATTCACAATGTATCGTTTTATCTTGAAATCATGCGGGAAATTCGGGCCCGCATTCGCTCCGGAACACTTTCCGGACTTGATTGGCCCTGCTTTACCACACGTCACGCCATTGGAGGAGACTCGTGAATACTCAAGCCTCGGCCGGTTCGTCGGCCCAGACCCTCATGCAGATTGTCCCCATCCTGCTAATCGTCGTACTTTTTTATGCACTTGTGATCATGCCCCAAAAGAAACGCCAGAAGAAAATGGCCGAATTCCTCTCGGCCCTCAAGGTCGGAGATCGTGTGGTGACCGGAGGAGGGCTTGTGGGTACCATAACGGCCATTGGTGAAAAGGAGATCTCCCTCGAAATCGCTCCCGGTGTCGTGATTACCGTTATGCGACAGGCCGTGCTGGCTTTGGCGGGAGACGGTCTGTCCTGACCGAAACATCGTAATCTAAGTTCGTCTTACCCATCCCCGGAGAACAGTCGGTCATGCATAAAAAAAGCGTGCGCGGGCGCATTCTGCTCCTGATCACATTCACACTTCTTTCCCTTGTCTTTCTTCTTCCCTCGCTTCCGGTCTGGAACTCATTGCCTCCAGGGGTGAAAAAGGTTCTTCCGGATGGGGCAATCTCCTTGGGGCTCGACCTGCGGGGGGGCATGTCCGTCACACTTCAGGTGATGGAGGAGAAGGCGATTTCCGGAACACTGACGGAAATCGTTGCCGGACTCTCCGAGAAAGGCGTCCATGCCGAGGTGCAGGGCACATCCATCACCGCGTCCTTTGACACTCCCGCCAAGAAGAAGGAGGTTCTCGACTACATTGCAAGCCGGGCGCCGTTTATGAAAAAGACACAGGAGACTTCGGGGACCTTGACCCTTTCCCTCTCCGAAGCCGAGGCAGCCCGGATCCGGAAGCATGCCATGACCCAGGCGATCGAGGTCATCCGAAATCGCATCGATCAGTTTGGCGTTTCAGAGCCTGTCATCGAGCAGCAGGGACGTGACCGCATCCTGATCCAGCTTCCCGGAGTGACCGATCCGGAACGTGCGATGGCCCTGATTGGACGCACTGCCCGCCTTGAGTTCAAGCTGGCCGACGATTCCACCGATCCCGCCCTTTACATCTCCGGCAAGACCCCCCTCCCGCCCGGCGACGAGATCCTCTACGGAAATGCCTCAGCAAAGTCGGGAGGCTCCCGCATCCCTTACCTTTTGAAATCTGTTCCCCTCATGGGAGGAGATACGATCAGCGATGCCCGGGTGGCCTTTGGACAGTTCAATGAACCCTATGTCTCGCTGACCTTCAACAGTACCGGGGCCAAGCTCTTTGACCGGATTACGAAAGATCATGTCAAGGAGCGTCTGGCGATCGTTCTTGACAAGACGGTCTACTCTGCGCCGGTGATCCAGGAGGAAATTTCCGGAGGACAAGCCCAGATTACCGGTAGCTTTTCCCTGAAAGAGGCCAAGGACCTGGCCATCGTTCTTCGGTCCGGAGCTCTTCCTGCCCCGGTCCGGATCCTCCAGAATGTGACGGTCGGTCCTTCCTTGGGGAAGGATTCCATACGGGCCGGCCTTCATGCGACACTCATTGCCCTTCTTCTGGTTTTGGCTTTCATGGCGGTCTACTACCGGTTGTCCGGAGTCGTGGCCGACTTTGCCCTCATGCTCAACATGCTGTTTCTTCTGGGCGCCATGGCAGCCCTGCATGCAACGCTCACCCTTCCGGGAATCGCCGGTGTCATCCTGACGGTGGGAATGGGCGTTGACTCGAACGTCCTGATTTTCGAGCGCATCCGGGAGGAGCTGCGGGCTGGCAAGCCCGTTCGCTCGTCCATTGACTCCGGATACGACAAGGCCTTTCTGACCATCGTCGACTCCCATGTCACGACCCTTATAACTGCGATCATTCTCTTTATTTTCGGAACGGGGCCCATCAAGGGGTTTGCCGTGACCTTGACGGTGGGGATCGCCATCAACCTCTTTACCTCCCTGGCCGGTACCCGTATCGTCTTTGACCTCCTGGCGCGCCGTTCGAAGCTTGAAAGGCTGTCGATATGATGTCCACCTCCATCGGGAGACCTCACCCATGTTCGAACTGATCCGCAATCCCTCCATCGACTTCATGGGAAAGAAGAAAATTTCCCTGGGGCTTTCGTCCCTGCTGGTTCTGATCGGTCTCTTTGCCCTGCTCCAGATTGCCCGGGGACAGGCCAACCTGGGAATCGACTTTACCGGGGGGACGGCCCTTCTCGTCCATTTTGATCGCCCCGAACCCATTTCCGAAGTTCGGGCGGTCCTTTCCGGCAATGGATTTTCCGGGGCGCAGATCCAGAATGTCAACGGAACCTCCGATCTCTTTATTCGGGTGAAGGCCCGAAGCGAGTCCGCCCACTCGGTAACAGAGTCGCTCCTGGCTCTTCTCCATGGACATTTTGCAGGGAATCCCCTGACCATTCGCCAGTCGATCGAGATCGGTCCGACGATCGGCAGCGAACTTGCCGGCAAGGCTCTTGTGGCGATCTTCTTTTCTCTCGTCGGCTTCATTCTCTACATTGCCGTGCGTTTCGAGTTCCGTTTTGGCCTGGCCGCCGCGATCTCCACCTTTCATAACGTCATCGCGGTTCTCGGGATCCTCTATCTGCTCCATGTCGAAATCAACCTTCTGATCGTCACAAGCCTGTTGACCTTGGCGGGATACTCCCTGACCGATACCGTGGTCGTCTTCGACCGGATTCGGGAACAGATGCGCCGATCCGTCCGTCAGACTCCGGAGGCGCTGATCAACTCAGGGATCAATCAGGTGCTCTCGCGGACGGTTGTGGTATCATTAACAGTAGAGCTCGTGCTCTTTGCGCTCCTGATTGGTGGGGGACCTGTCATCCACGACTTTTCGCTGGCCCTTTTTATCGGCGTTCTGGTCGGGACCTACGCCTCCATCTTTGTGGCGAGCCCCCTTCTCCTGATCCTGCCGGGCCGCAGGAAAGGATTGGGGTTTGCGCCGCGGAAACCGGCTCCGGAAAAGAACGGGGTCTGACCCGTTTTACGGGTTTTGGGGAAAGGATGAGTCTGGTGCAGGGTAGTATCGACATTTCCGAGGTTCTTGGAAGCATCGGCCTTTTTGTATTGCCGCCGGTGACGGTTCTCGTCATTCTTTATCTCAAGAAGAAGAATGTCATCTGAAGTGTGTCCGGGAGGGCGGTCGGATGACCTCCTCCCGCGCTTCCACATGGCAGGAGAGTTCCGATGATGGACACATCTTCTCGCCGTCAGGCGATTCGTGACTGGGATGTTCAGGATACAGACGAATCGAGCGTCTATGCCCTCTCTCGGGCATGGGGGCTCGATCCGGTCTGGGTTCGGGTTCTCCTCGGCCGGGGAATCGACAAAAGATCTTATGAACGGGATATCACTTCGCCGGCTCCCCCGGGAGACGACTCTTTAGGGGAGATGGCAGAACCCCGGGCGTGGTTTCATGACCTTCTCTCCTCGGGAGAGCCGGTTCTCGTCTATGCGGATCTTGATGTTGACGGTCTCTCCTCCGCCGCCATTCTGTCTCGCTTCTTTCGTCTCCGCCATCATTCCCATGCCGTTCTTCTTGCCAATCGCGAGGATGGCCGATCTCTCCTTCCTTCCCGGATCCGACCATTCCAGAAGAAGGGATTTCGAAGGATCATCGTCTGCGATATGGGGACGTCGAGTGCCGATGTCCTTCGGATGCTTCTGGGGGAGGGGATGTCCTGCCTGGTGGTGGATCACCACCTCGTTCCCGAGGAATGGCCCCGCCACTCCGTTCCTCTTGTCCACCCCTCCGGACGTTCGGCCCTGACCTCTGCCGGGGCGGCCTACACCCTTATCCGTCCCTACCTCTCCTCGGAAGAGGAGCCGCAGATGGCCTTTCTTGCGGGCCTCTCCGTCCTGGGCGATCGAGCCCCGCTCATTCGGGAGAATCGCTACCTGACCCTCTCCCTCCTCTCTGAAGAGACGTTGGCCGTCTTTCCCGGAATCCGCCTTCTCCTTCGGCGGCGAGTGCGTCGCGCGCCGATTGTCAGCGACTACTCTTTCGGGGTCATCCCCTTCCTGAACGCCCCTGGGCGCATGGGTGATCCCTCGCCCTCGTTTGATCTTCTCATGTCTTCCTCTGCCGGCGAGTCCGAAAAAACCGTGGCCGTTCTTCTCGAGATGAACCGTCGGCGGCAGGAGCTTGAGTGGCTTCTTTATGAAGAGATCCGCCGCAAGGGACCCGAAGAATTTGTCTTCTTCGACAAGGACTGGTTTCCCGGGGTGTTGGGGCGTGTGGCCCATCGGGTTTCTGAGGAATGGAACCGAACCGTTTTCGTGGGAACCATGACCGCATCCTTTACGATCCGGGGATCGATACGATGCAGGAATGGAGATCGCTTTTCCGATATCATGGCAGCCCTTTCCGGTCTCCCGATCACGGGGGGCGGCCACCCCATGGCCGGAGGGCTCGAATTTCCTGCCGATCTCCTTCCGGAGGTCTCCCGACGCCTTTCCCGGTTGATCAATACCTCTCCCCTGAATCCCGAGGGAGGGACGATGGAGGGAGGGGACGAGCGGGACCCCTTGAGAATCGATGCCTTTCTTCCTGCCTATTTCAGAAATCCGATCTTCTGGGAGGGATACCGAAAGCTCTTTCCCTTTGGGGAAGGTTTTTCCCGTCCCCTTTTCGGGGTTCGCCGGGCCCGGATCGAAAGGCTGGAAGAGGGAAACGGGAAGATGCAGGCCTGTGCCTATCGATGGCGGCATGGGAGCGGTCGGGCCTTTTTTCGGGAAGGGGAGGCGATCCTCTCCCCCGGGCAGGACTATGATCTTGTTGTAACCCCCGAGATTCGGGGCAAGGGAGATTATCTTGAGCGCCTCTTCGTTGTCGCCGATTACCGACCGGCCTGATTCCTTCCCGGAATCGATCCACCCTCCCCGGGAGGGAGAGGTCACGATCGAGAGCCTGATCGAGGCGGTTTCTTCCTATAACCCCAACCCCGAGGCTCTCGACCTTCTCCGCAAGGCATACTCCCTGGCGCTCAAGTCCCATGAAGGTCAGCGCCGTCAGTCGGGGGAGTCCTATATCCACCATCCCCTATCTGTGGCCATGATCCTGGCCGACATGAAGGTCGACACCCAGTCGCTCGTGACGGCCCTTCTCCACGACACCCTGGAAGACACCTCCCTCACCCCCGAAGAGATCGAGTCCACCTTTGGCAAGAAGGTGCTCCAGCTCATCGACGGGGTGACCAAGATCGGAAAGTTCCACTTCAAGAAGTCCCGGGCCGAAAAACAGGCGGAGAACTTCCGGAAGATGCTTCTTTCCATGGCCGAAGATATTCGGGTGCTGCTCGTCAAGCTGGCCGACCGTCTCCACAACATGCGCACCATCGAATGGCTCGATCCGGCCAAGCAGCGATCCATTGCCCAGGAGACCCTCGATATCTATGCCCCCCTGGCCAACCGTCTGGGAATCGGATGGATCAAGCTCGAACTCGAGGACCTCTCCTTTCGGGCGCTCGATCCGGAGACTTTTTCCGACCTTCGGGCCCGGGTGGCAAAGAAGCGCCGGGAGAGCAAGAACTATATCGACCAGATTGTCCGGAGCGTGACCCGCGTCCTACAGGAGAATGGCGTACCCGGACGGGTTATCGGTCGCTACAAGCATATCTACAGCATCTATCGCAAGATGACCATGCAGGAAATTCCCTTTGACGAAATCTACGACCTGATGGGGATCCGGGTCATCACCGACTCCAAGCTCCACTGCTATGGCATCCTGGGTCTGCTTCATGGAATGTACAAGCCGATGACGGGGCGGATCAAGGACTTCATTGCCGTTCCGAAGTCCAACATGTATCAGTCCCTCCATACGACCGTGATCGGACCGGAAGGGGTGCTGATCGAGTTCCAGATCCGGACCGAAGAGATGCACCGGGTGGCGGAAGAGGGGGTGGCCGCCCACTGGAACTACAAGGAAAATGCCGACGGAGCGCCGGCGCTTTCCGACCTCCAGATCGTCACCTGGCTCCGGCAGCTGGTGGAGTGGCAAAAGGAGCTTTCCGACAACCACGAGTTCATGAACTCCGTAAAGCTCAACCTCTTCCCCGATGAGGTCTATGTCTTCACTCCCAAGGGAGATGTCCGGGAGATGATCAAGGGCGCCACCGCCATCGACTTTGCCTATGCCATCCATACCGAGGTGGGCCATCGGACCGTGGGGGCCCGGGTGAATGGGCGATGGGTTCCCATCAAGACCGTTCTCGAGAGCGGGGATGTGGTCGAAATCATCACCAACCCCTCCCAGACCCCCTCCAAGGATTGGCTTCGGTTCGTGGCGACCCCCAAGGCTCGGGCCAGGATCCGCCACTGGATCAAGGAGGAGGAGACCCGTCAGGCAGCGGAGATCGGGCTCCGGGCCCTCGAGTCCGAAGCGTCGAAGCTCCACCACCGCTTCAGTGAGTTTACGAAGGGGCCCCACCTTGAGACCGTCCTTTCCTTCTCGGACCTTCCCGAGCCCACTCTGACCGATGTCTACGCCCGGGTGGGGTTCGGACGCCTCCCTGCCTCGGCGGTCTTGCGGAAGCTTTTGCCGGAACAGGCGGAGGAGCCATCCACCGGACTTCCCTCCGTCCACACCGCCCCGACGGTTCCCATTATCGTTCGCGGGGGCGGCAAGGATCTCCTCATGTCCCTGGCACATTGTTGCAGCCCCGTTCCCGGAGAGGATATCGTGGGGTACGTCTCCCGGGGCCGGGGCATTATCATCCATACGGCAGATTGCCCCAATCTCATCCATCTGTCTTTGGAGGCGGACCGGATCGTTCCTGCCGTCTGGGAGTCCTCGCGGGATGCGATCTTTGATGTCCATCTCCGGGTGTCGATGGAGGACAAGCCGGGGATGCTGGCCGCCGTCTCTGCGGCGATCAGCGA
>JAKAAM010000082.1 GCA_021802325.1 Nitrospirota bacterium | reverse complement strand
TATTCCCGTTGAAAACCGGGTCTACTTTGGATCCATGAATCTCGGGAGCCACAGCCTCTCAGGAGACCTCATCCCAACCCTTTCCGGCCTTCCGGCAGAAGATGTGATCGCCCGCAGCCAGAGGCTCGACTCCAACAGGGCGTCCACTGAGAAAGAATGGGTTCTCATCGGAAGCGTCTCCCATGGAGGAGAGATTTCTCCTGAAGTTCTCAAGAAGCTGAGAAGAAAGCACCCTTTTTCCGTGAAATCGGTGGGCAGTGCCATCAAGTTTTGCCGTATTGCCGAAGGAGCCGCAGACTTCTACCCGAGGATCGGAACCACGATGGAATGGGATACGGCCGGAGGACAGGCGATTGTGGAATCCGCAGGAGGAGGGCTCATCTCAGCCACGACAGGGCAGCCGTTGACATACAACAAGGAATCCCTGGAAAATCCCGATTTCCTCTGTTTTGGAGGGAGATTTGCTCAGGAATATCCGGAGATGCTGTCCCTCTCTCCAGGCTCACAACCGCCGTTTTCCCGGTCAAAGCCTGCAGGATGAGTTCCGTAAGTCTTGCAATCTCAAAATCACTTTTGTGACTCCTTTGAAAAAGGATTGAAGCAGAGGGAAGGCAAGAGCCAGGAGCTTTGAGGAGAGAATTGCGGTGGGGAAACGATGGAGGCGTCAATTTTCAAGGAAGGATGGCAGCTGGGGAGGGCAGAACGATGCAGGAGATCAGGTTCCCATGAATCCATGATAAAAGTGGTGCCGAAGGCGGGACTCGAACCCGCACGACCTTGCGATCACTAGACCCTGAACCTAGCGTGTCTACCATTCCACCACTTCGGCACAATCCGGACATTCGGAAAACTTGTCTATTCTATCCTGTTTGAGAGAGAAATCCAAGGGGCAAGAAAGCCCATTGGCCGGAGGATTACACGGCTCGGAAGAAATCGGCAAAACGCATCCGCTCTCAGGAAGGGGCGGGAGCGTCCCGGAACAAACATCGAATCGCTTTTCCCAAGAAATCTCTCGCTCCGCAGATGAGATCTTACCCTCTCCTGTTCATGGATGGGGTTGTCATGGGTTCGGGGTCTCGAAAGAGTTCCCCCAACCCCAATCGCCCACAATGAATCGTCTCACGCCAAAGAAGGAGGCTTCATGTCAGAGAATGACCCGAAATCACAAAACCGCATGGAATCGGACAGCATGGGAAGCATTCCTGTGCCAGCCGAGCATTATTGGGGGGCCCAGACGGCACGGTCCCTCATTTATTTCGCCATCGGGCAGGATCGCATGCCGATCCCTGTCGTTCGGGCCTTTGGCATCCTGAAGAAGGCATGCGCCCAGGCCAATCGGGATCTGGGGCTTCTTCCTGCCGAAAAAGCTGGCCTGATCATCCGTGCGGCAGACGAGGTCATCGCCGGAAACTTCGACAACGAGTTTCCTTTGAGAATCTGGCAAACGGGGTCCGGAACACAAACCAACATGAATGCCAATGAAGTCATCAGCAATCGGGCCATTGAGCTATCAGGGGGAGAGATGGGCTCAAAAAAGCCGATCCACCCCAATGACGACGTCAACAAGAGCCAATCCTCCAACGACACATTTCCCACGGCCATGCATATCGCATCAGCGAAAGAGATCAGGGACAGACTGCTTCCCTCCCTTGACCTCCTGAAAAATGCGCTCGACGCAAAATCCCGGGAGTTTTCCGACATCGTGAAGATCGGACGAACCCATCTCATGGACGCCGTCCCCCTGACTCTGGGACAGGAGTTCTCCGGCTATGTCGCCC
Organism: Nitrospirota bacterium; assembly: GCA_021802325.1. Next base: position 1,558 of record JAKAAM010000082.1, on the reverse strand, counting down.
AGCTCGATATGGCGCGCCGGTATATCGAGTCGACGTTGCCGGGACTTTACGAACTGGCTATCGGAGGCACTGCCGTCGGAACCGGCCTCAACGCGCATCCTCGATTTGCCGAGCTTGTGGCGAGCCACATTGCCCGAGAGACGAACCATCCCTTCGTCTCGGCTCCGAACAAGTTCGCGGCTTTGGCCTCCCACGATGCAATCGTCATGGCCAGCGGAGCCCTTCGGACCCTCGCCACCTCTCTCACGAAGATCGCCAATGATATCCGATGGCTGGCCTCCGGTCCCCGCTGCGGTCTGGGAGAACTCTCCCTTCCCGAGAACGAACCGGGAAGCTCGATTATGCCTGGAAAGGTCAACCCGACCCAATGCGAGGCCATGACCATGGTGTGCGTTCAGGTCATCGGCAACGATACGGCCATTGGCGTGGCCGGGTCCCAGGGAAATTTCGAGCTGAATGTCTTCAAGCCCGTGATGATCCATAACCTTCTTGGCTCGGTCACCCTTCTCTCCGATGCCATGAGATCCTTCACCACTCATATGGTCGACGGGATCGTTCCCAATACGGAGAGGATCTCCCAGCTGGTGAACGAATCCCTGATGCTGGTCACGGCCCTCTCTCCTCACATCGGCTACGACAAAGCCGCAAAGATTGCTCACGTGGCGCACAAGGAGCACACCACGCTCAGGCAGGCCGGAGTCAAGCTTGGCTATGTGTCGGAAGGGGACTTTGACCGGTGGGTCCGTCCGGAGCAGATGACCAGACCCAAAGAATAGCTGAGGGGACCACAAGAAAAAAAAGGGGAGGTTTGGGACCTCCCCTTTTTCATTGAAGGACTTCACAAAAACGAAACGATCACTCCCAGATCATCGCAGGGACCTTGAGACGCTCAACAGGCTTGCCTCCGACAAGGTGCTCCGAGATGATTTCGGGAACATCTTCGGCCTTGACTCCCCCATACATGACACCATCGGGGTAGACAATCATGTTCGCTCCGGTGTCGCAAGGACCCAGGCAACCGGTATTCGTCACGGCAAATCTGCGGGAGAGCCCGCCTTGTTCAAGCTGCATGGCCATGGCTTGAAATACTTCCATGGCGCCCCGCTGGGCGCAGGAGCCGCGAGGGTGGCCCGGAGGCCGGGACTGTACACAGATGAAGACATGCTTTTCAGGACGAGGCATTCTCTCTCCTTCTATCGAGTTTTCTTCATTATTCAGGACTTCAGTCAAACACGCTGTCCCACATCGGGCATGAACCCTATCTCTTTATCCTAAAGGAGCCGACAGCTCAACTCAAGAGGATTGCGGACGCAAAAACGCAGAAAAAGAGTTTTCAGAGACCTCGCTTCCCACTCGATTGACTGCCCGGACATCCCAGACAGACGGAAGGAGGCTCGGCAAAAAAGAAAAAAGATGGACGTTTTTGAAAAATGCAACGCCGGGGGAGAACCATTCCGAGGGATTTTCGTTCGAGAATGAGACAAGAATGGCTGGGGGACTAGGGGTCGAACCTAGATAGACAGATCCAGAGTCAGTAATCCATAGTTTTTATCCTGTT
>JAKAAM010000018.1 GCA_021802325.1 Nitrospirota bacterium | reverse complement strand
GCACACGTGGAAGGCTTTCAGCGCTCCACCTCCGATGTGACCATCGAACGGCTGGCGTTGTTTGGACTGGCGCCAAAACTTAAGGGTGCATTCGAGGATGTCTCGGTGCCTCCGGTCATTCTGAATGTCCTTCTGGCCGAAATCGGACCCGATCCCTCCAAAGACCTCCTCCTTCAGGTCTCCTATGACGGGAACATCTTGCGTTCGTCCTGTTATGCCGTTCTTGGTCCGGATGATGAGTCTCGCACGAAAGACTCTCAGCTCCTCAAGGAACGACTTCCGGCCCATCCGGCTCCTCTTTCGGCTGTCCTTCCGGTGATGGGGCGCTTTTTTCTTGAGGTCCTTTATTCCCCTGAAGAGCGGGGGCATGATGAGTCAGGCAATCTCGTCGATCCGGAAAAGGCGGCAGAATGCGGGAGACGTCTCCTGACCGAGAGGGTGTGGGAGGGAGTTCTTCTCGACCGCTCAACCCCTTCGAGGGTTCGGCGAATTCCGGCTGATCCGGGTTGGTTCCGGTGAAGTTCCTCTGCGGGATCGAGACGGAGTTTGGTCTTCTCATCCGGGATCCGGAGCTGAAGGGTGCCTCCATGATCCGACAGGAGGACTTGTTTCGGCGGGTAAGGGATCATCTTTTTCGAAAAAAAGGGGCCGGGCTCATTGACCTGCATCAAAGAGCCTATGATGAACCCCCCGGAAATGGAGGCTTCCTGCGCAACGGGGGCCGCCTCTATGTGGATATGGGCCATGTGGAGTATGCGGCTCCTGAGTGCGGGACGATCCTCGACCTCGTGGCAATGGACCGGGCCGGGGACTTCCTCCTGACGGAGGCTCTGGAAGAGCTCGGTCTCGCCGATGAAGTCTCCTTCATCAAGAACAACATTGACCATCAAACCCTTGCAACCTTCGGCTCCCACGAAAACTATTCCGTTCCCCGAAGCTTCCCCTTCAATGAGCGCGGACTCGATCCCCTTGTCGTTTTCTTGGCGACCCGGCAGATCTTTGCCGGAGCGGGACGTGTGGGCGCCTCTTACGTCAATGATGTGATCCTCCCCTTTCCGGGGGAGTCGCCTACCGTTCCCTACCAGATTTCCCAGCGGGCGGACTATGTGGTCAACACCTTCTACCAGTGGGTGCAGATGAACCGTTCCATCGTCAATACCCGCGATGAGCCTCTGGCCGACCCCTTGCAGTTTCGGAGAATCCACCTCCTTCTCGGCGATTCGAACATGTCCCAGTATGCCCTCGGGCTGAAGGTCGGGACAACCCGGCTTGCTCTGGGACTGATCGAGCGGGGAGAGGCCCCTCGCATCTCCCTGGCTGACCCGGTGGCGACGGTCCGAGGGCTCTCTCATGACCTGTCCATGGAATGGAGGGTGGAGCTCTCCAACGGGAAGACAATGGGTGCGGTGGAGATCCAGCAGGCATTTTATGAGGCAGCGGAAAGAGCCTTTCGGGGAGAGAGCGACGATACTGACTGGGTTCTTGATGGGTGGAGGGAAATTCTTTCCGATCTTTCGAAGAAGGATCCCTCCCTCGTTGCGGATCGTGTGGATTGGGCCCAAAAACTCGTTCTTCTCGAGGATTTTTCACGGGAGGAGGGAGTGGAATGGGATGATCCCTGGATGGAAAGTCTCGATCTGGCCTACCATGACACCAATCCGGCCACGGGCCTTTTCTATCCGTTGGAGGAAGAAGGTGTCCACCGGCGGCTTGTCTCTCCGTCGGCGATCAGGCAGGCGCTTCGCGATGGCCCGGTGGGAACGCGGGCCCAGGGACGCTCTCTGGCGATCCGAAAAATTTTGGAAAATCCCCAGATCTTTGACTACATCATTCAATGGTTTGGCGTGCAGGTGAACGAAGGCGAAATTCTCTATATGCTCGACCCCTATCGGAGTTATCGTCAGGAGGTTGAGGAGTATTTTGCCCATTTGTTCCGGGAGAATGGCCCCCTTACCGGCGGAGACCGTCCCTGAGGTTCTGCTGCTTCATGTGATAGGCCAGAAAGGGGTCCCACATGGCTCCGGTGGCCGACATGGCAAAATCGGCTCCCGAAGAGAGCGCCAAGTCGATATCTTCCACTGTCATCAACCCTCCGACGGCGACAAGGGCGACAGGGAGTTTTCTGGCCCTGACCTCTTGCGACAGACGGCTGACCACTCCCAAAGCGGCCGTTCTGATTCCGTTTCCGCAGACCCCTGACTTTTCTCGTCCCGGTCCGGGAAGTGCCGGGCGGCCCTCGGGATTGATGATCGTGGCCGAGAGGGTGTTGATGGCGGCGATGGCATCGACAAAGGGACCGATGGCACTCACAAGCTCGCCTGCAGCCTGGGCGCTTCCGATATATCCCACCTTGGCGATCAACGGAACATTTGTTCCGATTCCGGCCCGAACCTTTTGGGCGATCGAGCCTGCCGCCGACGGGTCCTGAAAGATCTGCCCCTCCGTCCCCTTGACGTTGGGACAGGAAAAGTTCATCTCGATGGCCATGGCTCCGGCCTCAACTGCCATCTTGGCCGCTCGGGTAAAGTTTTCCGCAATGGATTCGCCCTCTCTCTCTGTCCCCACCACGCTGACGATCAGAACCTGACCCTTTCCAATCAATGAGCGAGAAAGTTCGACATCCTTTTGCCATACCGATGGATCCTGGCTTGGCATTCCGAAGGAGTTGGTGATGGTGATCTCCCGCATCGAGGCGGGCTCTATCTGGGGAATGCCGATGAGCGGGGTGTTGAGAACTTCGGGGGTGAGGTCGCCGCTCACGGAGACATAGAGACAGTTCGGTGCGGGGTAGGACGGGTGAGGATGAGTACGGACAGTCTTGTAGACGAGAAGATCGAACCCCATCTTGGCATAGAAGCCGATCCATTCTGAGTTCAGAAGAGGTCCTGCGGGAATGCCGAGACGGCTGTTGGCGGGAATTCCCAGAAATGAAACGGGGGGAGGGTTCGGAATGGTGGCAGGGATTCGTCCATGGAATACAGGGCCTTCCCGGTAGTTATCGTCATAGGATTTGTTGATGTCGTAAACAGGGTCAGGAATTTGCACGGCGAACTCCTTTTGGGTCGATGGAGGAGGTCATCACCAGGGCGTCGATAGAGAGTTTATTAAGAACGGACGTGAGATCATCGATGAGACGCGGGAGCACTTCGGTGCGGTGGGTGAGGGCCACGGTGGTCGAGCCGGCTCCGGAGATGGCAAATCCCGAGGCTCCTGCGTTCAGGGCCGCCTCTCGAAGGGCATCAAATCCGGGAATCAGAACCTTGCGGTAGGGTTCGATCAAGGGGTCGCTGACACGCTGGCAGAAGAGAGCCGGATCTTGCCGGAGAAGGGCAAGGAGAATGCCTGCTGTGTTTGAGAGGGCCCCGATGGCATTGTGTCTCGGAACAAGCTCCGGAAGGATCTTGCGGGACTCGGAGGTTCTGAGTGTTTGCCTTGGGATGACGAAGACCAGGTGGACACCGTCAAGAAATCCGGCGGGAAGAGATGTCCGGCTCTCCCCGTGGCTCACGGTCACCCCCCCGAAAAGGCAGGCCGAGATGTTGTCGAGAAAGACTCCTCCGCTCACTCCGGCCTCTGCCGCCAGGGCGGCATCAAGAATTTCCTGAGGAGAAAATATGTCACCGACGAGGAGGTTCCCCAGGTAGGCCCCGCCAACGGCAGAGGCGGCTGAGGATCCAAGTCCGGAGCCAGGAACCCCTTTCTCAAGAACGAGTCGAAATGGCCGACCCTCGCCCGCCCGATCGAGGATGAGCCGGAGGGCTATGCTGGCGGTGTTCTCGCGGGGATCTGTCGGGAGAGTGGTCCAGGCCCCCGTGATCCGTTCGATCACATCTTTTGAGAGGGAGGGGTCTAGGGTGGCCGATAGGGTATCGCCCATGCCGGTCACAGCCATCCCCAAGGTATCGAAGCCGGGACCGATGTTGCCAACCGAGGCTGGCGCATAGACTGAAAGCGTGGGAAAAGTCATGAAAGACAAAGACTCCTTGCAAATCGCGACAAATGAGCTTCTGGGCAAACCGGTTAACACGTTTTTGATCATTCATATTAAGTGGCGAACTTTTTGGATCTTACCATAATCTGGGCAATAGAGTCGCGACAAGGCAGACCTTTTGCTTCAAACTCATGAAAGATGAAAGAATCGGGGAAGAATCTCGCCCAAAAAGAGCCCGGCGGCGGCTGCCGCACCTCCGAGAAGAATCATTTCCCCGGCTCCTTTGAAGGGGGACTCTCCTGCGAGTCGGGACTTGATGGAGCCTGTGACTGCCAGTGTGAGCAGTGAGAGGACGAGTGCGACAGTGAAGGCTTCGTAGGCCTTTTGGAAAAAGAAATAGGGGAGAAGGGGGGGGAGAGCTCCCGCCATGAATGAAAGCGAAAGGGTGGCTGCACTCTTGGCGGGGGATTCCATGCTCTCCTCATGGATTCCCAGCTCCTCTCGAACCATGAACCGGTGCCAGACTTCTGGATCGGCGATAATCCTCTGGGTTATGTGGTGCGATTCCTCGGGTGGAAGTCCAAAGGAAATAAAAAGATTGTAAACCTCTTGTTTCTCCAGTTCGGGGACATGGGTGATTTCCCAACGTTCCCGAGCAATCTCTCGTCGGATAAGGTCATTTTGGCTTTGGGTGGCAAGAAGAGCTCCGGCTCCCATGGAGAGACTGCCTGCCAATGATGTCATGAGTCCGGCATAAAGGATGGAGGTATGGGAGAGGGGGGCACCTGAAATGCCTCCGAGAAAGCTCGTCAGTGTCACCATACCGTCGTTCATCCCCAAAACGACATCACGAATGCGAAGGCCGGAGGGAAGATGTCCTGCCTCCGGGGGAAAGGGCGATGAGGAAGAGTCTTTAATCATAGTGTTATGATAACCGAGGAAGTTCATGGGCGCCAGAGTCTGGAAGTGGGGACTCGAGTTTATGGAGATTAGAGGCTTGACAAGAAATTCTTCAAAGCGTATTCTTCGATTGTGTAATGCCCTCAAAATTAAGGTCTGCACGTCCTAAAACTATGGGGCTGTGGATTTGGCATCTTTCCTTTATCTTTACTTAAAAGGGGGTCTGTCGTGGCTCAAAGCGGTCAAAAAGGGATCGTCGGCTACTGGCTCAATGCAGCCTTTTCGGCGGTCGGAAGCGGATCCGTTGTCGGCTTCTGCCTTCAGGAATGGTTCGGAGCTCACCGATTCGAGACGTGGCGCGAATCCTATGTCTGGATCTATTGGGTCATGGTTCTGACGACCATCGTCGGTGCCCTGATCGGTCTCTACTCCTATGCCTACCACCGCAAGAGGGAGAACTGGTAAATTTCTGGAGATTTCTGGCCTTGTTTCCAAACCTTTAAGGAGGTGGTGGTATGTGGATGTTGAGTGCGATCACAAGTCTTACTCCCCAGCAGTTGAAGGATCTGTCGAATCCCGGTGATCCGACCCATGTCCTTCCTTCTCAGTACCACTTTTGCTGCGGAATGACTCCGGGTGGTGCCAGCCAGGGTGTGGCGTCTTTTGCCGCGGCCATGGGGACGGCGTCAGCCATTGGGAGCCTTGTTCTTCTTTTGGTGTGTATGTCGGGAGTCGCAGGTCGGGCGAAATTCGACCCGTCTCGCAAGAAGTAAGCCGCTTTCCAAGTGGGCGGGGGGGATGCTCCGAAACCCCTGTCTGGGGGGGCGGGTTTCAGCCTGTCCCTGATTGCTCCGTGTTTCATTAGTGGAGCAGGTTAAAACTCAAGATTTTTAAGGAGTGCGAGATGGCATTTCGCGAGTACAAGTTCGGTGTGATGATGACCGGAACAATTTTTGCGGTCACCCTGTCGATTACCGTGTTGTTTCCTGCTATGCAGATGAGCAAGGTTCCACCGTCAGCCACCGCCATCCAGAAAGCAAAGGATTACGGTCCGGAAAGTGGTTTCACGATTGAGGATCCCTTCATGACGGGAGAAAATCGTCCGACCATGATCGGTAAAGGAAAGGTTATCTTTGTTCGCGAAGGATGCTGGTGGTGCCATACGCTTCTTCCCGAACAGACCCAGGACTGGCAGTACTTTGGTGCTCCTCCCCGGGTTTCCGACTTCGTGGGTGAGTCTCCCACCGTGTTTGGATCGGACCGAAAGGCCCCTGACCTTCTCCATGTGGGATCCCGTCTCCCCATCAAGGGGTGGCATCTTGTTCACCATGCGAACCCTCGAGCAGTTCAGCCCATGTCTCAGATGCCGGCATTCAATTACCTCTCCAAGAGAGATTTGAATGCGCTGGCTGACTACATGATGAGCCTCAAGTAGAGATCCTTGAAATTTTGGAGGGTCCTGTTCGAAAACAGGACCCTCCTTTCAAAATGTGTTAGGATGATTCTGTGGTCGTCGCATGCGATCGACCTAAACGATATGAAAGGAGTGGCGTAATGGCCGATACGGAAGAGCTTCTCAATCAACGCTTTGATGGAATGCTCGAAGGAACGAACAATGTCCCCGGTATTATCATTCTCCTTCTTGTCATGGTGGTGGTGACGGCCGAACTCTTCACCTTTCCTCTTTTCGGTGCACGTCCTCAGTTGCCGGGGAACCTGCATTACTGGATCGTTCAGGGACAGCCGATCCTGAAGGCTCATACATCTCCGAATCTCGCCCGTCCGTGGTGGGACCAGGGATATGTGGTCAATTCAATTTATGTGTCGATCTTCTTCACTTGGGTTGGCCTTCTGATGAAGAGAACGGAAGTGGCCCGCGACTTTTAGCCGCTGTTTCTTAGGGGTAGTTGCTCGTGATGGCTTTTCTCTTTGAATAATCACAATCCAAAGGGAGGTGATTCCTTTGTGGAATGTCAATAGTCCTATCGTATTCTGGTGCATTACCTTGACAATGCTGTTCGGGTCATTGATCTATTCCTTCTTCATTGATGATGTGAAGCCCGAGTAGGGGCCATCATCAAGATCAGGAAATCAGGACTATATTCTTCTGTATAATGACGACATAAAAAGGCGGATTCCTTACGGAGCCCGCCTTTTTTGTTTTTCTTGTTGCAGTCCAGGGTGCGAGGGGTGTAGAATCAGATCTAGAGGTGTTTATGTCCATTAAAATGTCAGTGTCTGTCGTCATCTTTACATTTCTTTCCGCTTCGGTTATCGCCTTTACTATCATGTCCCGATATATTATCGGCCCCTTCAAAAAGCTCAAACGTGGTGAACAGGTTATCATCGCCATGAGCTTCGTCGGAATTATCAGCGTGATTTCCTTTGCCGTCATTCAGCTCCTTTTAAGAATACTGGTGTAGATTTCATGAAAACCGGGGAAAAAGTCGTCTTTCTTCTGGCCGGATTGATGGTGTTGTCCGCAATGGTTCTCTATGTTTTGGCACGCATGCATATTGTGACATTCTGGACAACCAACGATGTCTATCTGTTCAGCAAAAAGTCGGCGGCCGGATATGAGGTCTTTGAAAAGTATTCTTGTCGGGACTGCCATGTTGTTTATGGAGAAGGCGATTATGATGGTCCGGATATGGATGGGGAGGGGACTCGAAGAACGGCCGCATGGCTCAAGTCGTATTTTCGTGATCCCGGCGCGCTTGTTCCGGGGACAGCACATAACGGTAAGTTTGCACCGACCTTCGACAGGATCTCTCCCAAAGAAAAGGATGAGCTTGTCGATCTCCTGATGAGCCTGAAATCACTTCCCGGCTCACCAAACTATCCAAAACCCCCCAAATAGTGGAGCCACCGGGAGCATTCCTCCAGGCGTGAAAGGAGAAATAAGATGAAACTTCCAGAGGGTATCGTTGCCTATTTGTGGACGGCAACAGGACTTGTTTCTCTTGTCATCGTTGTTTTCGGTATCTACTGGTCTTACAAAAACGGCCAGTTTGATGAAAACATCAAGTACATCATCTTCAACGAAGAGGACGGTGACGCCAAGACACCTCCCCATGAACAGAACTCGGACCATACTCCGGCCTCCAAGCCTCACTGACTTATCTCCGTGACGAGGGTATTCCGATCATGAAAAAGAAACTGAACCCCCGGGACGCTTTTTGGGGCATCGTGGCCGGACTTCTTCTTTTCTACGGAGGAGACCGGCTCCTTGGTCTTACCAATGGGGCGTTTCATCATATTTTTGGTGCAGGCATCCTTTTTTCCTACCTTCTGGCTCCTCTGGCCGTTTCCTTTGTCACGGGCTACATCGCAGGTCCTTTCGGAAAATTTCTAGGTCCGATCCCCCCGATGACCTATCTCCTTATTGCTTATTTATATGAGGTTTACCATCCATCGGGAATGGCGGTCGGGATCCCCGTCGCTCCTTTCATGATGATCTTCTTCATCACGGTTCCCGAGGTCTCTTTCCTCGGAGGATATGTAGGAGAGGTCCTCCGACGCAGGAGAAGTTCCCGCGGAACACCGTCTCCCGTCCCCAAGACCCGGGGCCCGGAACGGATTTCCTGACCCTTCACCTAGAGGTGCGTATGAACGACAAGCCACTCTCCGAATCTCCCAGCAGCTCGACTGACCGGCTGGGTCTGAGATTTATTCTGTTCGGCGTTTTTTGCCTCTTCGTAGGAACGATGCAGGGCTTTCTCCAATCGACTCCCAGAATCCGACACTGGATCCACATGACCGGGCAGGCCGGCCATCTCGTGGATCCTCTGGCCCATGCCCATATCAATCTCATCGGAGGAGTCGTCTCCGTCGTCATGGCGATGGTCTACTATCTTCTTCCTCGTCTCTCCGGGAAGAAAATCTGGAGCCCCTTTTTGGGGGAGATGAGTTTCTTCTTCATGGTGGCAGGGGTACTGGGTTTTTATACCGTCCTTCTGACCTTCGGAATCCTGGAAGGAAACAGAATGCTTGACCAGGGAATCGTCTATCCCTTGGCACGTGCCGTTTACCAGCCCTATCACCGTATCGGCTTTGTTCTGGCAGCCCTTTTCATGGGAATAGGACACTGGACATTTGTCTGGAATGTCTTTGCCACGGTTTGGTCACGAGACAATAAGGTTGTTCTCGAAGGAGCTCCGACTCCGGCAAAGGAAAGGGTCTAGCCAGGATGGATGATTTGAACAAGACTCATGATCACGGGGATCCCCATGCCCCAGCGGGAGAGGAAACTCCGTCAAAGAAAATCACCTCATCCGATGATGACGATCTGGCTCCTGCCGAGATGTCTCCGTGGCAGCTCCCCTGGAAGGCCATCAGCATAACCATTGTCCTGCTCATCCTCATTGCAGGGGCTGTTCATGTGGTCGGGTTGGCATCCAACAGAATTGTCCGCCTCTCCACCGCCTCGATCCGTAAACACGGAGCCGAGCCAGGAGAGTTCCGGCCCATGGGCGGAGTTCTTACCGAGGCACTTCCCGGTTCCAAGAATGCCCAGATCCAGGGGGCTGCCTCTCAAAAGCTGGCTGAGGGAAAGGATCTGGCTCCTACGCCCCAGATCCATGTAGATGCCTCCGGGTATAAGGTCCCTGAAGGATATGTCCTGATTCCGGCAGGCCCTTTCTGGATGGGAGCCGAGGATAGTTTCGCCAACTTCGACGAAAAGCCCATCCACAAAGTCTACCTTCCCCCCTACCTCATCGAAAAAACCCTTGTGACCAATCGCGAGTACAAGGAATTTGTCGATAAGCTCCACTATCTTCCTCCGGCCAACTGGAAAAATGGCACCTACCCTCCCGGACGCGGTGACTATCCGGTCACATTTGTCTCCATGGAAAATGCCCGGGATTATGCACGATTCCGCAGGGCCCGCCTCTGTACCGAAGAGGAATGGGAAAAGGCGGCCCGAGGAGAGGACAAACGCATGTGGCCTTGGGGAAATGAATGGGACCCGCGGCGGGCAAACGCCAACTACACGGTGGGGGATACCTCTCCCGTGAACCGCTATCCCATGGGAGCAAGCCCCTATGGAGTCCTCGATATGGCGGGAAATGTCTTCGAGTGGACAAGCTCGCCCTATCGCCCCTATCCTGGGAGCACGGCGAACAAGGCCCGATTTTACGCCTATCGGGTGGATCCCACAGGGGCCCTCCACCCCGTGGCGGGAAAAAGCTATTACGTGTTGCGGGGAGGCTCATGGAAGAGTGATCAATACAGCGCCCGCGTGACAGCAAGAAATCCCACTTGGCCGGTGTATGCCTCAGACTTTTTCGGATTCCGGCTTTGCAAGGATGCCGCCAGGTAACGTTTGGGCGGGAGAAGGAACAGTCAAGGTCAGGAAAGGATGGAGAGAGAAATGACAAGGGACGAGCGAATCAAGGATTACATCATGAAGTTCTACTATGCCTGCCTCCTGTATGCAATCATCGGCTTCTCATGGGGTGCCGTGATGGGAGGGGTTGAGACCTTCCGAAACTTTGTTCAGGCAGGGGCCGGCGGACCCTCTGATCTGATCGTCCTTGGCCATACCCATATCAACCTGCTGGGCTGGGTTGAGATGGCCATCTTTGGCTCCATGTACTACATCGTTCCGAAGATCTATGCCGGACCTCTCTATAGCTACCGTCTCCTGCGAATTCACTTCTGGATGCACAATATCAGTCTGGTGGGAATGGTTCTGGCATTCTGCATTGCCGGCTACAAAGGAGGGATGATCCTCCTTCACGGAAATGTGGCCGACATCAAGCCCGTCGAAGCCCCCTACATGGAGATGGTCGGGATTTTCGGCCTCTTTGTTCTCCTGGCCAACATTATCTTCGCCTACAACATTTATATGACGGTTCAGGTCGCCAAGGGCCGGAAGAGCCTTCCTGAAAACGAGCGCGAGGAGCTTTCGGGGGGGATCTCTCCCGCGGTGGCGACTGCCGGCGAAGGTCGTTCCTAGGTGGGGATGGACGCTCTATTGGAAAAGCCCTCCGAGGGGATGCGGGGGGGGCTTCTTTACAAACCCCTTCTGCTGGGTTCACTATGGGGAGGAGGGGCTGTATTCCTGCCAGCTCCGGCATGGGCCTATCTTCCCCGGTACGTCCACGTCACCTTGGGGCTCCCTTGGTTTGCCTATCTCTTCTTTCTTTTGGGCATCCTCATTCCGGTCTTCCTTTATCTGGGGATCTCCTGGTATTTCAAGAAGGAGCTCGAAAAACCGGGTCACGGGAAGGAAATGAGGCCAATCGGTGGGCCTTCCTCCCGCTCGGAGCATCCTGACGATGAAGGGGAAGAGTAAGGCCGTCACCCTATAATCTAGAGGGACTTCTCTTCCAATGGAACAGACTCAGCCACTGATCCCGATGCCAAAAATCGGCAAGCCTGCAAAGGTTGCCGGAGGCCTTCGGGTAACTCAGGTCCGGACCATCGTTCAGGTGGCCTTCATTGTTCTTCTTATTGCCCTTCCTTTTACAGGTCTCTTTCATATCGATCTCTCCACCGGCCGATTTGTCATCATGGGATATCAGGTGTGGTGGAGTGATTTCTTTCTGATCCTTCCCTTCTGGATCTTTGTCATCTCCGCGATGACGGCGGTCTATGCCATGCTTGGAATGGTCTACTGTGGATGGGCCTGTATTCAAAATACTTTTTCAGAGTGGACCAATGCGTTGGCAAAGTTTTCCTTCGGCTCCGCAGCTCTGGGGCCAGGCTTCGGGGAGGTCTCTCTCTCCGGGGTCCGGCCAAAGAAGGTGGGGCTTCTCAGAAAGCTTGGCCAATGGACAATCTTTGTCGGTGGGGTGACACTCTTTTCCCTTACCGTTTCGGTCATCATCACCGCCTATGTCATTCCTCCCCGGACCCTCTTTCACGATCTCCTGACGGGAGCCAACCATACGGCTTACTGGCTGGTTTTGGGGATTGGCGGGGTCATGTTCCTGAATCTTCTTCTCGTACGCCACTACTGGTGCAAATGGGTCTGTCCCTATCCGCTCTGGCAGCACATGTTCAAGACCGATGACACTCTCAAGGTGGCCTTTGACCATAGCCGCCGAGCGGAGTGCACCGGGTGCAACCTGTGTGTCAAATCTTGCTTTATCGATATCGATCCCCGGGATACCAAGAACTATTCCCGCTGCATCAACTGTGGGGAATGTGTGGTTGTCTGCGAGGATTATATGGGCAAACATGGGAAGCCGTCGCTTTTGACCTTTCACAAAAACGGCGTCTATGTAGCGGAGGATGGAACGACCAAGGCGAGGCGGCTTTCTCCGGGAACGGTGAGATTTGTCGTCGCCACGCTTTTTAGCCTCGTTCCTCTTTCTCTTTTTATCTATGGGATCGTCACCTATTCGCCCTATCGGGTGACCTTCAGTCAGGTTCCCGGAAGATTCGACCAGTTCGAGGTTGGACTCTACAACAAGACACCGCGTCCTGAGCGTTTTGTTCTGGGTGAGGAGGGGCTGCCGCCCTCCAATGTGACCTTCGGCCAAACGGAGGTATCCGTGCCGCCGGGTGAGCACCGGAAGGTTGTCATGACGGTGGGGCCGTCGGGAGTCCTCGCTCCGGGACTCCATAATTTCCAGGTCGAAGTGAAGAGCTTTACCCCCAAGCCAGGCCAGTTCCGTCAAAACGCCACGGTTTATATTCCCAGCCCCTCGCAGGGGTGACCGATTGTTCGGGAGGATGCGCGAGGGAGACCTCTGCCCTCCCGCATTCGGGGGACATAAGGTCGGCTTCAGGCGGAGGGATCGATGGGGAGCTGGAGTCCAGCCCGGAGAATTCGGGCAAGGTCATGGGCCGGGTGGCCGGGCAGGGTGTGCTGGACTCCTGTTTTCAGATCCTTGATGGTCAAGGTTCCGTCTGAGCGTTCGCTTTCACCGGCGAGTCCGATGTAGCGGGCGCCTTCTCTTTCGGCCGAGACGAAGGCCTTCTTCAGACGGTTGGAGCCAAAGAGACCCACGCAGGAAATCCCCTCTTCCCTCAATCCGGCCAAAAGTGTTCGAACATAGGGGCGGCTGTCATTGTCGAGGGGGTGAAGGGCAATCATAACCGGGGGCTCCTTGGAGACTGGGAGAGTCCCGGCCTTTTCCCTCAAAAGAAAGAGACGTTCGATCCCGATGGCAAGTCCGACTCCCGGAACGTCGGGACCGCCGAGGGAGCTCACGAGGCCGTTGTAGCGTCCTCCGGCCGCCCATGTCGATTGGGCCCCCAGGGCATCGGAGACCCATTCAAAAGCCGTTTCCGTGTAATAGTCGAGACCTCGAACAAGCCGGTGAGAAAGGGTATACGGGATGTCACCCTCCGAGAGTGCCTGGCGGACCCGCTCGAAATGATCGCGGGACGCGGGACAGAGTGAGTCGGTGATGGCTGGTGCCGCATCGAGGACTGCCTGGCAGCCCTCAACCTTGCAGTCGAGAACGCGGAGCGGATTGGTGGCGATGCGCCGCACACAGGTTTCACAAAGGAGATTCTTTTGTCCCTCGAGATAGGAGAGCAACCGTTTCCTGTACTCGGGACGGCAGTTTTCGCACCCCATACTGTTGATGAGAAGCCGGGAACCCGGGATTCCTGTCGCTTGGGCATATCGGCTGACAGTGGCAATCAGGTCGGCATCGGTGTCTGGGTCATTGGGGCCCAGGATTTCTGCGCCTGCCTGGTGAAACTGTCGGAGCCGGCCCGCCTGTGGACGTTCGTGCCGGAACATCGGTCCCTGATAGAAGAGCCGGGAGGTCCGTCCCGGTTCCGCAAGGCGATGTTCGATCGCCGCTCGAAGAAGGGATGCGGTCCCTTCGGGCCGAAGCGCGAGCGTCTCTCCCCCTTTTCCCTCGAAAAGGTACATCTCCTTCTCCACGATGTCGGTGGATTCTCCTATCGATCGGGTAAAGAGGGCCGCCGACTCAAAGATTGGCAACCGTACTTCCTGGAACCCTGACAGGGCAAAGAGTCTTCGAACCTCGTCCTCGAGTTGCCTGAAGGAGCCTGACTCCGGGGGGAGAAGATCTTTGACGCCTCGAGGGGCCTGATACTTCATGATTGCCTTTCCGTATAATGATGTCCGCGGATCTTCACCATGGATGGGGAGAGAGGCAGCCCGCTCGGGAGATCCTTTTTGCGGGAGCCGCTGCCCCCGATAAACGAACCTTCATTTTAGCAGAGGATCGTGAAAAACAGAAAGAGTATCGTCAGAAATCCAGTCGCGACAGATGTCTCGAATCTCTCTCAAGGCTTTACCGGGAGAACGCTTGATCCTTCCTACATGGATCGACTCGAAATACGTGAGGCCTATGGAGCCTATTATGGGGAGGTCAGCCACGCCAAGGGGGAATCCTTGGGGAGGGAGATTGTGCGGCGAGCTTCTCCAAGGCTCTTCCTGAAGGATCGTCTTCGGATGCTCGACTTGGGGGCTGGGACGGGCGAGTTTTCCCAAGGTATTGCCACGGCGCTCCTTTCAGAGTTTTATGGCCCTCTCGACCTTCATCTCGTTGACCGCTCGGATGGGGCCTTGTCCCATGCGGTGAATGCGCCGCGGGATCCCCGACTCTTCATCTCAGTGAGCCGGGCAACACTGCCGGATGAGAGGCCATTTCTCCCCGGCTCCTTTGATATCGTGACCATGGCCAACTGCCTGGCGGAAAACGAGCATCGGGACGAGAGCTTTGCGGATCTTCTCGAAGAGGTATCGAACACACTCCGTCCGGGAGGGATCATGCTTCTAGTTGAGCCTGCCGACAAAAGATCTTCCCGGGCCCTCCTTTCTTTGGGAGACCTTCTTCTATCCCGTCATTTTCCCTTGACCCTGCTGGCACCGTGCCCTGGAGGAAGAGTCGCTCCCTGTCCGGCTCTGGCCCATTCCGACGACTGGTGTCATGAAGATCGTCCGGCAGATTTTTCGGAGACACTTCTGAAAACGGCGGAGTCGCTCGGTCACATCAAGGATGCCCTCAAGATGACCTATCTTCTCTTTGGTCTGGAGGGGACACCCCTCCCTCCGTCGCTTCGATTGGTCTCGCCTCTTCATAAGGAAAAGGGGTTTTTCTCGGGAGATTTTTGTGATGGGAACAACTGGTGGAGAATTCGTCTCCTGAATCGGAACAGGAGCGATCTGACGCGAAGCTTTACGCGTCTCCATCGGGGGGAGACAATCGGGACACCCTTGGTTTTGCCCCTGAGATCCGGCTCGCCCCGAGACAGAAGAGGGGCGATGGATTGGCCGAAGGAGCTTCCCGTCATTCGTCTGGCCCACCCCGACGGACAGCCCTTTGACCGGGAGGCAGGCCGGTGAGCCGGATCTGGCCGGTGATGGCCCCCCACAGCCCCGATCTGCTCTCCTCCTGGAGCCGGGGAGATCGCCGGGAAATGACCGCCGCCTTTGTCCGCTTTCGTCAGGAGATTTTCACCCTTTCGGGAGAGCCCTTTGATGCTGTCATCGCCTATACGCCCGCGTGGCAGGTTCGGCATGTCACCTTGATGGACCTCTCTTCCGAGCATCGCTCGTCGAGGGATTTTTCAGGCTTTGGCCATCATTACCAGTATGATCCTCCTGGGGCTCCGGAGCTGGGGGAGCGGCTGATGGCCGCCGGCCGGGCCAAGGGGTTGGCGATGGCGTCAGGAGTCCATGGAATTGACCATGCCATCTCGATCCCCCTGTTCTTTCTTCTTCCCGAGGGGACAACCCCTGTGCTTCCCGTATCCCAATCGCTTTCAGGCGTCCTTCACGCTCATCGCCTGGGGGAGGCAATTCGTGCCTTGGGTCCGAAGAGGAGGGAAAAGATCCTGCTGGTTGTCTCCGGAGTGCTTTCCTTTAATGCCATGGAAATGGCTCGGGGTCATGAGGATCCGGCGATTCCCCGGTGGACGGAGAAAATCATCGAGTCTCTTGTGGGGAGCGATCTTCCGGACTGGAGCCTTCTCCCGTCGTTGGGCAAGGATGTCTTGGATGTTCTCGATCCTCCCGGGCGCCTTCGGGAGCTGCATCTTCTCAAGGGATTGGGAGTCTCCGGAGGACGTCTGTGGGCCCATGAGAGAATTGAAGGGCTTGTTCAGACGTTGATCAGCTTTGACCCGATTGAGACATGTTGACATCCTCCCCCGTGAACGAAGGGGATTCCTTCCTGCCATCTCCCCTTTGAGAGACGGGGATGGATCGGCGGGCCTGAACGGTCAGGCTGCCGACTCGGAGGTTTGGGCCTCCGAACAGGCGCAACGGGCGTGCCCCGCCCTGAGAATATTCTTGGCCGCGTTGACGTCGGCGTGGTCCGCGTGGTCGCAGACCACGCACCGGAACGTGGCCTGATCCGGACGGTTCTCCGGAG
>JAKAAM010000081.1 GCA_021802325.1 Nitrospirota bacterium | reverse complement strand
GAGATTCCTGCCCTTCTCAAACAATATCGGGAAGGGAAGGTCTCTCCCCAGCCCGCCGTGCCCATGGGTCCTCCCTTGGTCAATGAACCCGTTGTCTTTACTGGACTGAAAGCCAAAGAAACCCTTTGGATCGACCGGTACGAATCCGCAGGCGGGTACGCGATGCTCCGGGAGATTATGGCCGCAAAGGACCGGACCCGCATCATGAATGAGATCGAAAGTTCAGGTCTCTCCGGACGAGGAGGGGGCGCCTTTCCCATGGCCCCCAAGCTCAAGAATGTGATGAAAAACCCCAAGCCCCATTATGTCGTGGCCAATGCCGATGAAGGAGAGCCGGGGACATTCAAGGACCGCTATATCATGGAACGGGATCCCCATTCCTTCATTGAAGGGATGATCCTTGCAAGCTACGCCATCGATGCGGATGCCGGATATATTTACCTTCGGGAGGAATACCCCCACTCCTATCAGATTCTTCTCAAAGCCCTCGACGAGGCTCGTGCGAAAGGGTATCTCGGCAAAAACATCCTGGGGACAGGGTGGGATTACGACATCCGAATCTATCGTGGCGGCGGAGCCTACATCTGCGGAGAAGACTCCTCTCTCCTCAACAGTCTGGAAGGGAAACGCGGAACTCCCCGCAACAAGCCTCCCCGACTCAGCGATATCGGCCTTTGGAAAAAACCCACCGATGTCAACAACGTGGAGACCTTTGCCGCAATCCCCCGAATCTTGAAGGAAGGCGGAGCCTGGTACAAATCTTTGGGGGATGAGAAGTCCGCCGGAACCAAACTTTTTTGCCTCTCCGGCAACATCCGCCGACCAGGAATCTATGAGGTTCCCCTGGGGGCCACTCTCCGCCATCTGATCGAAGAGCTGGGAGGAGGGGTTCCCGAGGGCCGCAAATTCAAGGCCGTCCTTCCCGCCGGGTCGGCAAGCAGCATGCTCTATCCCGTCCAGATGGACATGGCCCTCGACTACCCCACCGTCAAGGCGGCCGGGGCCTTTCTGGGAGCCGCCTCCCTGATCGTCATGGACGACTCTGTCTGCATGGTGGACCTGGCCTTCTGGATGTCGGGATTCTACCACCATGAATCCTGCGGACAATGCACTCCCTGTCGTGACGGAACGGAGGACATCCATGAAGTTCTCCAGAAAATCGTCATGGGCGAGGGAGAGCTTTCCCATCTTGAGTTCATCAAAAGCCTGGGCGAATACATGAGAACCGCCTCCATCTGCGGACTGGGAACCTCGGCTCCCAACATTCCCATCAGCTCCATCGAGCACTTTGAGGAGGAGTGGCGGGAACACATCCTCGACCATCGGTGCCGCACCGGGATCTGTTCCATGTCCAGAAAGAAACTCGTGGACTTCCCTGTCCGGCGATCCCGAGGCCTTCTGGCGGATCTCCCACTCTTTCATCCTCAAGAGGGCTGATCCCGCTTTCGCCCCCCTGTATTCAAACAAAAAAGGGGCCCAATGGCCCCTTTTTTGTTTCGTCTTGCCTAAAACTCTCTCAGTGATCCCCTCCCTGGTTACTTTCGGCCAACCGGTCGAGAGGATTTTCGTTCATCAGAAATGAGCCATTGTAGTCCGGACTCGATCCAAAGTTAAAGAAAAACTCATGGGACCCCATGACGTAGTAAAGCGTCCCCGTCTCCGACCCTAAAGCGATAGAGGAGGCGGTGAGAATATATGAATAGGTCGTTGTCCCGCTCGACAAGGGGTTCATGAAAAAGGACGGGCCAGAGACTATTGATGAAGTGAAGTCGTCTTCCCCATTATTTCCGCCGCTTGAGACGGACAAGGAGGGGGATGAATTTGAGACGGTCCCGCACAGGCTGTAGCTATATCCTCCGACGAGAGGCCCGAGGCCATGGATCCGAAATCCGAATCCGCTGTTGCAATTTGTCCCATCTTCGGAGCTTCCGCTGACTCCCCCCCAATTCGGAGTGGCATTTTGCGGTACCAGGACAGCATCGAACTTCACGAGATTTCCCGCGCCGTCCGGCCCGGCCGTGCGCAGACCATATCCGGTCCCGTTCGAGAGAAATGTCGAGGGAAGGACACCCACCTTTCCCCGAAAACTATACGATTCTCCCCCTATCGTCACTGTGAGCGTCAGATAATTCCCATAAACCTGTCCACTGATCGATTGGTCAGGAGAGGAGATGGCTCCCGTCGAAGACACCGTGACGGTTGTGTCGTCGAATGGAGCGGGGGCCGTAACCGAAGCCGGCGACGAGGCGGGGTTGTTTTGACTGATGCCGGTATCAGCCCAAAGTCCTTGGAGATGGTAGTTTCCTGCAGAAACCACAGGGGCCGCATTTTCGACGACATCACCAAGATCAAGCTGAGGGGCCCAGATCTCGGAGGATGAAATGGCCTGCAGAAGCTGCTGAAGGGTGGTTGATGAGCACGAATTCCCGAGCCCACTGGAAACCGAGGTCAACGTCGGGGTTGAGTTGGACGTCGACACCGCGGTGGTATTCAGAACGAGATTTTTTGCCATGCCAAAGGTATCGGCATCTCCGGAAGGGAGGGAACATCCGGCATCCACCACGGCCATGATTCCGGAGGCCGCGGCAATGATGTCACTGCGGTGATTTGTCAATAACGTGGCGTAGGAGGAGGGGGTCAGGGACGAGAGCTGATTGGACGCGGCTAAAATGGCCAGCGCTGCCGTGGTCACCTGGCTGATGGCGAGGTCGGGAACATTGGTCGTTGAGAGTGTCGACAATGACCCGAGGGTATTGGCTGGCCCCAAATAGCTTGAAAGGAACGTGGTTCCGCTCTGGGCGTTGGCAAAGACGGGGGCGCTGCTTGTTGGCAACGACACATTCAGGGTGAAGTTGCCGTTGCCGTCGGCGGTTGTCGTGGCCAGCGTCTGCGCTCCCTGCTGATTCAAAGGGGCATTGAGCGTGATGGTGATGGTGGCATTGGAAATGGGGGCATCGATTGCTTGCCCCTGAATGGCCGTGGCACTCCCTCCCCCCCCACCGCCCCCTCCGCCGCAAGCGGCCATAAAAACCATGCCCGCCAACATTGCCGCACCGAGAAGACTTTTTTTCATCCCTTTTTCAATCATCGCATCCCTCTCCTGCTTCTGTTCGCCTATGATTGAGATAGGATTTCCCAACCATATGACAATTTTTTTACTTTTTTACAATTTCAAACACGAAAAAGAAACATTGTAAAAATACCACACTTCCCCCTAGGGAAATATCAAGAATGTCACACCATGCGCGTGATTCCCGTCACAATTTTCCTGATTTTCCGAACAAGTGCAGGGAGACGACAAAATACGGTATGATAATGGAATGTCCCGTCCGCCTGAAGAAAAGACAGCGGAGAGTCCTTATATCCTTTGGAAAATCGTGAACAGTCAGACCTTTCATTCGCATATTGCCCGCTCCCTCGGCAACATTTTGGTCCTCGTTCAAGAGGCCGGAAAAAGGATTCTTGATGTATACGGTCAGAAATTCGAAGTTTTTCTCAAGTCCGACCTCTCCCCGTTAACCCTTGCCGACCAGAGATCCC
>JAKAAM010000080.1 GCA_021802325.1 Nitrospirota bacterium | reverse complement strand
GTTCTGGGATGGGTCCGGATCCTCCCGGGCAAGATTCTCGCAGATGCCCATATCGCGGATGGTTCGTCCCTTCTGTGGCATGCGCTTGAAGCCTCTGTCCCCGGGAATCTCGTGGCCGACTTCCCTCTGATCAACAAGTCATTCAATCCGAGCTACAGTGCCTCGGACCTTTAGGAGACTCCCATGTGGAAACTTCTCTGGAAGATTTTGAAGACAGGCACACTGACCGAATCTCCCACCAGGACTCAGGAAGAGACAGGACGATCTCCGTTTCGCCATAGCGCCTCCATCCGCCATGTGGATGCCGGCTCCTGCAATGGATGCGAGCTCGAACTCTGGGCCCTGGAAAATCCCGTCACCTCCCTCTCCAGCCTTGGATTCTCATTTGTTGCCTCTCCGCGCCACGCCGACATTCTTCTGGTTACCGGACCGGTGAGCTGCCATATGAAGGAAGCCCTTGAAACGACCCACCAGGCGATGCCCGCTCCGAAACGGGTCCTGGCCGTTGGGGACTGCGCCATCTCCGGAGGGGTGTTCCGGGGAAGCTACGCGACCCACGATGGGCTTTCCTCAATTCTTCCTCCCGATGTCACAGTTCACGGCTGTCCCCCTCCTCCGGAGGCCATTGTCGAGGGAGTGCTCCGGGCCTTTGGGTCTCCTCCTCACCACTCCTGACGGCTGCTCCTTGATTTGGTCCTCGAAGGACCCTTAACATAGAAAGACCGGACAAAACATCCCAGGAGCGGGATTTCAGACCGACACACCGTCACGGAAGCTCTTCCTTTTGTTCAGAACCGACCACACTATATGCGAGAGACCACAATGACACCCACACACGCCGCTTCTCATGATGTGCGATCCCTTGCCCGATTGATTCTGACCTCGGAGCGCCCTACGCTCATGATCGGATCGTCGACCCGTTGGGGTTGGAATGATACCGATGCGGAGCGCCGTCGCCTGATGCGTTTTTTCGAGGAGACGATTCCCGCCATCGATCTGGCGCACGTTTCCGACTTCAAGCCGGCGGACACCCTTGTCTTCTCATCGGGAATCACTCTTCTCTCCGGGATTCCCAAGGGCCGGCTGGATTCCATCCTTGTGCACCTCGAGAGCATCCGGGATTCCTGCGGGACCATCCTTCTTCTTGATGACCATGGCCTAGCCCCGACGGGCCACATTCATCTCGATGTCCGGGAGCTCGACCTTTTACAAAGTCTGACCCGCGAGATCTCGGCCCTTCTCTCCGATTCCGCCTTCACTCCCTGGGGAGCCACACCGGAAGGGGTGGCCCATTCCCGGAATCTCGTCAAATACCCCGAAAAGCGTCCGGACTGGAAGTGGGACGAGACAAAGGCCCTGCACATTCCAGAGGAGTTTCGCCATGATCTCGCCGCAGGACTCGACGAACATGCCGAATGAGTCTTCCTGGATTGACTGCTAGGAGAGAGAAAAAAAAGAAACGAAACAAGAACTTTCGCAGGAATCCGGCCTCTTGATCCCTTGAAGGGATCAAGAGAAGACTTCCCCAGGTTTGACTTGATTTGAGAACTGGTGATAGTGTATTCGAACGCTGGATAATATTGTTGTCGCAGGCTGATTGAAGATGCGGGATCCTCTCCGGGACAAATTGGACAGGCAGATCCCGGGTTGATGGATTTCTTCATATGCCGATCTCCTTAGCCCAGGAAATAGACACGGATTCCCGGCATGCCTTGGTTCACGACACGCCACGACAACTCTGGCGTCCCCCTGGACCCTGGTTCGGAGCCTTGGCCCGATTCAATCAAGCTTTAGCGTTTTCACCCTCTCTTCACTGACCATCTTCCATATTAAGGAGTCATGAATGTCCGATTCGGCAGGAGTCAAAGACGTCCAGGCAGGCAAAGCCCCTGAAGTCAAGGGAACCCCCGAGAGCGAACTCTCCGCGGGCGATCGACAGAAGGTCGTTACCCCGGAATACATGTTCTTCGAAGCCCCTCGGGAAAGAGCGTTCATTACAGGGTCCGAAGCCGCCAAGGAGGCCATTCGCCGCTCCAACGTCGACGTCGCCATCTCCTACCCGATCACTCCCCAGAGCGAGACCATGCAGCAGGTGGGCTCCCTTTGGGCCGAAGGATATGTCAAGGAATATTTCCGGGGAGAAGAAGAAATCGGCGTGATGTCCGCCATTGCCGGCTCTTCCCGGGCAGGTGCCCGGTCCATGACCGCCACCGCCGGTCCCGGACTCATGAGAGGCATGGAAGTGATCGCCTCCTGGCCAGGTGGACGGATTCCCGCAGTTCTCCTGATCATGTGCCGGGTGGTCAATGCCCCTCTCGCCATCCAGCCCGACAATGTCGAGCTCGCCTATCTTCTCAATTCCGGTCTTATCCTCCTCCACGGAGAGAATCAGCAGGACTTCTTCGACTACACCATGAAGGCCTTCATCATTTCCGAGCGACCTGAGGTCACCCTCCCCGTGGCGGTGGCGGTGGACGGATTCTTTGTCACCCATGCCCGCGGATATGTCAACATTCCCTCGAAGGACATCAAGCTTCCTCCGAGAGATCCCTATGCCGAAGCCGTTCCGGCAATGGACAACGAAAATCCTCCGGCCCGTCTTTCCCGCGATGCGCCGATCCAGAAGAGCAACTTCATCAGCTATCAGGTTCATGCCTCCTGGCAGCAGGAAGTATGGGCTGCCAACGAGAGAGCCCGTCGCTACATCAACAAATACATGGGAGGCCTGATCGAGGTCGTCAACCCAGATGCAGAAATCATGCTGATCGCTTCCGGGAGTGCCGTCTCCCAGTCCCGGGAGGCTGTCCGTCAGGCGGAAGAGGAACACAACACCAAGATCGGACTCATCAAGGTCCGTTCGATTCGCCCCTTCCCCACGCCGGAACTTCGCGAGGCCTGCAAGCACGCGAAGAGAATCATCGTCCCCGAGTTTAACTACATGGGATGGCTTCATCGTGAAATCGTCACCGCACTGTACGGACACTCCAAGGCAGAGATCGTTGCCGGACCTCGGGTCTACGGCGGTATGTCCATGCCCACGGAGATGATCCTTCAGACGATCTTCCCGAACAAGAAATTTGTTTTTTAGCCACGTCAAGACATTCAGGGTCATCAGAACAACACGACGTCAAAAGAAAACTTCTTTGACTTATCAAGAATATGGAGCTGACCAATGAGCTTTAAGAATATGACCATCACTCCCGGTTGGGAGAAGTACATGACCAAGGAATACGTGGACCTCGTGGAGCGCGGTCCCTACGGGAAACAGAAAAAGGTCTCCGAAATGGGCTCCTTCAAGGAGGTCCTCGAGGAGCATCCCATGTGCGCCGGTTGCGCCATGACCCTTTTCATCCGTCTCACGATGGTGGGACTCCCCAACCCCGAGCACACCATTCTCATCGGAACGGCCGGATGCGGTCGACTCGCATTGACCCAGACTTCGATTCCCTTCATCTACGGAAACTACGGGGACACCAATGCGGTGGCCTCCGGCCTCAAGCGCGGCCTTGAAGTCCGGTTCAAGGATCAGGCCAAGGACGTGGTCGTGATGGCAGGTGACGGCGGAC
>JAKAAM010000079.1 GCA_021802325.1 Nitrospirota bacterium | reverse complement strand
CCAGAGCTATTCCACCACACGTCTATTTCCTGATGATCTAAATCACGAGAGCTGTTATGGAGAGGAATCCTTTCTAGTAGTTAGTTTCATTAAAATATGTACATATCATGCCGATTCAGACTCGAAGTCAAAATTTCTCCATTGGTGGATAACCGGGCTAGCGTTTATTTCGATCACCCCTTTTTGGATGCGGTCCTTGAGTTCCTCCAGAGAGGCCACCCGGATCTGCTTGAGGAAGGTTCGGCTCATCTTGGAAAAGAGCGTCTCCACCAGATTGAGCCACGACCCGTGTTTAGGCGTATGGGCATAGATAAACCGGTTGGGCCGGGTCGCAAGATAGGCGCGGGTCTCCTTGGAAATATGAGCGGAATGATTATCCAAAATCACCCGGATCGTCGCATCGGAAGGGTAGTAGGCATCGAGTTCCTTCAGAAGATCGACAAATTCCCGGCTCCGATGGCGCTCGTACACCTTGGCGATCACATGGCCATCCTGAAGATCCAGAGAGGCCAGAATGGAGAGCGTTCCCAATCGTTTGTATTCGTAGTCGCGGGAAACGGTCGGATGCTTTCCAGGAACCGGAGGAAGGTCCGGAGCCACTGTCGCCAGAGCCTGGACTCCCGGCTTCTCGTCCACGCTGACCGTAATGATCGGACGACCGTCGGCGGTTCTCTGCTCCCCCAGGGTCACCTCCCTGTAGACCATGAGGACCTCGCGCATCTTCTGGTCGAACTCGGGATCTTTCTTCTCGAGGTAGTAGGTAATCTTGTGAGGATTCAGGGTTTGCTCCTCCAGTATTCGATGAACGGTGGCTTTGACCGCTTTCTGAAGAGAAGGGTGTCCTGTCGCGGACGCATGGGTCCGAACATAGTTCGCCAGCGCGCTTCTCGTCCACAGCTCCGCCGCCATCCCCAGATCTTTGGGAGAGGTACAGGCCAGGGAGACCACCCAGGCCTTGGCGTCCGGAGTAATGACCGGATCATGAGGACGATGGTAAAGGTCGGACAGTCCGGCCTCGCACCCCATGGCCAGCGCCTTGTCGATGCATTTGTACACGGTTTGTCGATTCACTCCGACATCCCGGGCAATGTTCTGTATCGGCACCTGGTTCGAATAGGCCAGCAGAATTTTCGCCCTCTGGATCTCCCGCGCAGGAGCCTTTCGAGAGGTCGCCAGAGATTCAAGGAGTTTTCGCTCTTTGTCTGTCAGGATCAACGGCGCTCTCAGCGTTGTTCTGGACATCGGGACCTCCTGGGGTTGAGGGTAGGACTTCCCCCTCAAAATATCAAACCCCGGGAATTATGTCCATATTTTAACGAAACCAACTACTAGAATTAGCCACCCACTATAGGTGTTAATCCGAAAGCTTCTGGAGGGCCTCCCTTAAGGAGAGGCTGGTCTCCGTCAATTCCGATTTGAGGCGTTTGAGAGTTTCTCTGTCATCGTTGTCCCGTGCCGACAGAGCTTCCCCTACGAGAACATGGAGGGTGTTGTGAATCCGTTCCACAGCGTCGAACTGGGGTGTTCCCCCGTACCGGCTCCTTCCGGCACGCTCGATCCATTGCCCAGGAACACACTTGAGGGGATCTGTCCACTCCTCTTTAATGATTCCGGGAGTATCGAGTCCCAACAAAACTCCTTTCAGAAAAATCTTTGTGGCTTGCCTGACCATCAGCAAAGTATCGTCCTGATATCCACCTCTTTTTTTCCGTTCTTGCTGTTTCCAGGATTCGAAAGTTCTCCATCCTTTCGACCACACAGGAATCATCGAAGGAGGCATCGGACGGGCGATGGCATAACCTTGAGCCACCTTGATTCCCATCTGAAGGAGCATCTCCCCTTCTTCCTCGGTCTCGACTCCCTCTGCCAGCACATTGATCAGCATCATGCGGGCGGCCACGGAGAGGCTCGATACGATCGCCAGATCTTTTTGGCTTTTCATCATTCGATGGACGAATCCGATATCTATCTTTACCTCCTTGATGTCGAGCTGCTGGAGGGAAGTAAGGGATGTCTGCCCGGTTCCGAAATCGTCGAGGCTGATAGAAACCCCGAGAGCGTGACACCGGTCGATTGTCTTCCGGGCTTTCTCCAGATCCCGTAGAGCCTCCGTTTCAGTCACTTCGATCTCGATCATCAGGTCTTCGGATCGTTCATGCCTGGAGAGAATTTCGCTTAATGTTTCGATAAATCCGTCGGAGAGGAAGTGGCGTGCGCCGATGTTCACGCTGATGCGCAGATTGAGGTCTTCCTGCTCCCATGCTTTCTGCTGAACCATGGCCGTATTGAGAACCCATCGGCCGAGAGGGATGATCAGGTCGCTTTTCTCAACCACCTCGATAAATGCGTTCGGGGTGAGGAACCCATGGACCGGATGATTCCATCGGACAAGGGCCTCCACTCCGATCACCTGGCCGGTTTCCATATTGACCTGGGGTTGGTAGTAGAGACAAAGCTCCTCGTTTCCGAGTGCCAGGTCGAATTCCGTCAGGATCCGATGCTGATCCAGAAGGGATTCCTCCATTTCTCTTTCAAAGACTGCCCAGCCGTTCCGTCCGCGATCTTTCGCCCGATACAGGGCCAAGTCGGCATGAGCGATCAGGGAGTCTGCATCTCCGCGATCGGGAGGATAGAACGTAAGGCCCAGACTTCCAGAAATTCGGACCATCTCTTCAGACTTTTTCCCCACATCGAAGGGGTTCAGAAGCGATTGCACAATTTTCGTGAAGAGATCCTGGGAGACCACCCCTTCGTCCAGGTCCACCAGAAGGAGGCCGAACTCGTCTCCGCCCAGCCGGGCCATCGTGTCGGTTTTCCGCAGAAGGGCACCGAGCCGTTTAGCGACCTGAACCAGGAGTTTGTCTCCCTTTTGATGTCCCAAGCGGTCGTTCACTCCCTTGAAGCCGTCGAGGTCGAGTATCCCGACTGCAAAGCGTTCTCGGGATCTTCCGGAGCGGAGGATGGTCTGGGCGATCCTGTCCAGGAAGACCCGGCGGTTGGGAAGGTCGGTGAGGGCATCATGGGACGCCATGTGCTCGATCCGATTTTCGTTTCTCTTTCTTTCTGTGATGTCCTGAGCCGAGATCACAAGCCCTTTCCGGGTACCATCCGGATTGAAGAGGGGAAGCTTAGTGACATCCAGAATCACAGGATTCCCCTCGGCATTGTTCATCGTTTCGATTCCGTTAGAGGGGGCTCCCAGCTTCCATACCGCATTGTCGGAGAGTGTGCATCCCTCATATACGGTGGCAAGTTCTGGCTGAAGGAGGCCAAGCTCCCGGTCGGTTTTATTCACCCAGTCGGTGCGTCCCTCGAGTTTGAACAGGCGAAGGCCGGACGGGTTCACGACCTTCCATCGTCCCTCCCCATCCTTGAAAATAAGGCTATGTTCCCCAACTTTGTTGCGATTCATGACGACCAACCATGAGAGTCAACCACAGAGCGGAGTTTAGATGATCGCCAAACCTTTCAATCATCCGTCTCCAGCCAAGATAATGGGACAAGTACTTGGTCGCGACTCCATGGAAGCGGAGCATCCACCCTTTCAGACGCGAATGGTATCCGTTCACATTCTGGA
>JAKAAM010000078.1 GCA_021802325.1 Nitrospirota bacterium | reverse complement strand
GGCGGAATGATCTCCGGAAGCCTCATTCTGGGAGGATTGCCGCTTCTGTTGGCGTTTCTTCTTGGAGCGAATGCCGCGATCGTCGTCTCCGGAAAGGGCCATTTTTCTTTGAAATCGAGGGAGACAACCGGCATGGCCCCCATGTCTTCTTTTGCCATCGATCCTGGAAGAAGTCTTACGGGTCTCCCTCACCCTTATGGATTGACGAACAAAGGTGAAGCGACCGAGTGTGTCCCTCCTGCCTCCCCCCACATCGGCCCCGACGTCCCTTGTGAACAATCCGTGGGGTCCTGTACGGCCGATTCGGGCCTTCCCATCCTTCCTCCCTCACCCTTCCTCACTGTCTTGAGCGCATCAAGGCGATGCTTCTCCTGTCTGATCGTCGTGCTGTGGACTCTTCTGTCTTTGTTTTCAAAAATGTCGTCTCGATCCAAACCTCCGTTCCCCTTCCATCGCATCCTTCCTTTCTCTGATTTTTTCCATCTTCTCCCCCTTTGCCTTCGGGCTCCCTAACCTTCTCCTTTTCGAGAGTTTCATTCAGGGCAGTGTGTCGTGCCCACCCGAGCATTCCAATGACGATCACTGTCCGAGCGTCTTGCGCCTCAAGGAATGAATGAGAAGGAGAAGATCATGATCCGCAACATGTTAAGTCCGCTGGCAATTCTTTTCTGTCTGTTTGTGCTGGGTGTGGACATGGCACTGGCGGCCGCACCCGTCCCACAGGCCTCCCCCGCGAGTGGAGAGGGATTGCCACCCAATCCCCTCAATATATCGGGAAGCGCCTTAGATGAGCTTGCGCCAGAGCTCAATCTCATGAGGCCAAATTACCTTCCGTGGGGGCCCTTAACGAGTGGCCCCTTCTTCACCGGAAATGCCAACACTGTTCCTGTGGGATCCTTTTTTGTTCGAGACGCCTGGTCGGACAATCTGATGTTCGGCCAGGGACTCAACCTTTCCTCGATGACCGGATTGCAAAGGCTCGATGTCGGTCTGATGAAGAATCTGGAAATGGATGTCGTTGTTCCTATCGGGATCAATAGTCAAAACAATGCCGGTACGGGCTATCGGTCGATAAGCGAGTGGGGGCCGGGCGATACCGTGGTCTTCTTCCGCTACAACTTTCTTCTGGAAAACGATGTCTATTCCTTTTGGCATCGTCCGTCCCTCACCATCGAACCGCAATTTGTCCTTCCGAGCGGAAAGTATACAGAGCTTTCCCCGACGGCGAATGGTCTGGATCAGATGGGAAACGGGACCTTCAATGAAGGTCTTTATCTTCTTGTCAAGAAGAGTGCGAAACCCTTCCGTTTTTTTATGCAGGTGGGGGATGTCATCCAGAATCCCACGACTGTCGGAGCCAATTATGCCAGCAACAACGTCACTTTCACGCCCCTACCATGTACGCCGACAGGGGTTTGTCAGAATGGACGGTTTAACATGGTCGACGGCAACCTGACTTCCTATTCGATGGCGCTCGAACAAATCCTGGACGACTCTTGGGGGCTCGGATATGTCCTCGAGGTGGTCGGGCAAACCCAGTCGGGGAGCAGTCTCTTCTTTGGAAATGCCACGGTCCCGTCCTGGAGCTTCCTTTGGGCGGCTCCTTCCTTCGAACTCAAGTATCCGAATACAAAAAGGATCGTGGTGACGTGGAGCGCAGGCGTGGCGCTTCCTGTGTATCAATCAAACATTCCCCAGATGGTGACCCCCTTTGGGATGGCCACCGTCTGGTACAACGGTATCTTCGGATACAGGGGAGAGTGAGCGATGAAAAAGCCGAATGTTTGGGAGCTGAAAAAGGGAATCACGAAAATGGCAGGATTGTCTTTGTTGATTGTAGGTTTTCAGGGGTGCGCAAACATGAAGACCTCCGAAGAGCAGGCGTACCTGGCAGAGCAGAAAGGATATGCGGATTACCGTCATGGTGATCTTTCGGGGGCGGAAAAAGATTATCGGGAAGCGTTGAAGAACGACCCGAGTTCGTTGCGATTCCGGCGAAACCTTGCCGTTGTTCTCTATCGGGAGGGAAAGAAGGCGGAGTCCCTCCAACTCTTTGATACGGCCTTGCCTCCCGGCCAGAAAGGAGAGCGGCACTTTCGGCTCGCCCGGGCCAATGCCTATTTGCATGAGCATGATTACCGGAGAGCCCAGAATGATCTTCGGAAAATTCTCATTGAGGGACGTTGGCCCAGGGGATTCCGTCTGGTGGAGGCTTATTCCGACATTCGGACAGGGTCTTACCGAGAGGCTTCCATCGTCCTCCATGAGATTCTCCGCGAAAGACCGAACGATCCGGTCGCTCTCGGGTACCAGTCCATTGTCTACCGACAGATGGGAGAAGCGGATCGGGCCCAGAAGACATTCCTCAGTGCTTGTCTGGCAGGCCGGTCCAAACAGTTTCGCCAAAATCTTGAAAGGGTCTATCAAAGATGCGACAGCCCAAGAGGAGCCCATTGAGCGTTGGCACAATGGGATGTATGTCGCCGGACATCTTGTGGCAGAGCCGCTTCTTGGACTTTGAAAAGCAAGAATGGACTGAGACGCTGTTTTGCCGTGAGCCATGGGGAAGGGGGGCGCGAGGGGGCGCCCCCCTCTTTTTTTGTCCGCTCTTTGTTCGTTTGTTCACAAAGGTGACGATGTCGTTCAGCGGTTTTCAAGGGTAGTTTTTTGTAAATCATTTGTTTTTAATGTTTTATGCATTATGGCACGGGTGTTACTATTAATTGGGCAAGCTCGCTCTTCGAAGCCTTCGCTGAAGGATGCTCCGCAAGAGTGGGATGCGCTAAGTGACTTCAAAAAAGAGATGGGGCCGAGGAATCGTATACCGGCCAGGCGCTGAAGCCGAATGAGGGACTGCCTTCGTTCGGCTTTTTTCATTCCGGAGATTCCCCAAGGCAGATTCCGGACAACCAGGAGGAGAACACTATGCGTCAGATTGCTTTTTACGGTAAAGGCGGCATCGGAAAGTCCACGACCTCCCAGAACACACTGGCAGCCCTCGCCGAGATGGGCAAGAAGATCCTGATCGTGGGATGCGACCCCAAGGCCGATTCAACCCGCCTGATCCTGCATTCGAAAGCCCAGAGCACGGTCCTTTCCTTGGCGGCCGAAGCCGGAACGGTCGAGGATCTCGAGATTGAGGATGTGATGAAGCAAGGATTCAGCGACATCCGTTGCGTGGAGTCCGGAGGCCCCGAGCCCGGTGTCGGATGTGCCGGCCGCGGCGTGATCACCTCGATCAACTTTCTCGAAGAGAATGGCGCTTACGACGGCGTGGACTATGTCTCCTACGATGTGCTGGGCGACGTGGTGTGCGGGGGATTCGCCATGCCGATTCGCGAGAACAAGGCTCAGTGTGTATTCGCATGAAAATTGCCACTCAGCCGCATCAAAGTTGCCACCCCCGAGTGCCCCTTTCGGATCCCCTGCCGGGAGTCCACATTGAAGTCGACTGGGGAGGTCGTCCCAAGCCTTGTTTATTTCATAATATTTTTCTTATCACATCCTCCTGTCACGCTTGCTTTTCGTCATTGATCCTGGGAGGGCTCCTGCCGGGAATCCGGTCGGAGCGCCTTCGCCCTT
>JAKAAM010000077.1 GCA_021802325.1 Nitrospirota bacterium | reverse complement strand
GCCGATCCGCTTCCCGGGAGATTACCTTCTCCATCCCAAAGGCCTTCCCCATAGCGCGATTCTTTCGCAGGAAACGATCGCGCTGGTGATTTATGCGGGAGAACCGGACAGAATTATTGCGTATTCCGGTCCAAGGTTGCCACCTGTTCCGGCCAAAATTGCCACCCCCAGGGGGAATTTTTCCACACCTGATTCCGATCAAACTTGCCACCCTGTCCTGAGTCTGAACAGGGTCTGATTCCGGGCAAGATTGCCACCACCCCCTCCCAAGTCTGAACAGCCCCCGATTTCGGCCAAAGTTGCCACCCTTCTCCGACCCTTCGGGACCCCTCGTCCAATCGGTCCTATGACCCGCTATCCTGAAGCTTCTCGGAGTTTTTATCCAACAGGAGGAGCGGTCAGTATGGTAATGGAGAGGATTTCCATGAATCTCGTCATCGATGTCTTGAAATTGCACTATCAGGATCAATGCTCGAACCGGGGCATTGCCAAGCGGCTCGGGATCTCGCGCCCGACCGTCCAAAAGTATCTGGATTTGACCAAAGAGGCCGGAATAGACCAGTGGCCGGTTCAGGAAGAAGAGGACGGAGGAGTGGGACGTCTCCGGAAGATCCTCTTCCCGGAGTCGACGGTGTCGAGTTCCGGAGCGCCTCTTCCCGAGTGGAGCGAAGTAGAGAAGGAGCTGAACGCCAGGAAAAAGAGCGGCGTGACCCGGCATCTGCTCTGGCAGGAGTACCGGATGGCGCATCCGGACGGGCTCGGGTACAGCCAGTTTTGCGCCCACTTCGCCGAATACCGGAAGAAGCGGGACCTCCGGATGCATGTTCCCCATGCGCCGGGAGAAGAGCTTTACGTGGACTACTCCGGGCCGAAGGTGTGGATCTACCCTGTTGGGAAGGACCCGTTCCAGGCCTCGATCTTCGTGGCAGTGATGGGGCTGTCGGCCTACACCTTCCTCTATGCCACCCCGGACATGAAAACCCGGTCCTGGATCCGGGCGCACCGGGAGACCTTCGAGTACCTGGGCGGGGTCCCCAAAGCCATCATTCCCGACTGCACCAAAACTGCGGTTCTCGTCGCCCATCGCTACGACCCCGCTCTCAACCGGACCTATCGGGAGATGAGCGCTCACTATACCTTTGAAATTGCCCCGGCCCGGCCTCTTTCCCCTCGGGACAAGGGAGCCGTGGAGACTGGAGTGTTATCAGCCCAGAGAGCCCTGCTGGCGCCAATCCGGGAGGTCCGATTCGTGTCGCTGTCGGACCTCAACCGCACCCTCCGGGAGCGGTGCGATGCCTTCAACCAAACGCCCTTCCAGAAGCGGCCGAACTCCCGGATGGTCGTCTTCGGGGAGGAAGACCGTCCCGCCCTGGGGGCGCTTCCTTCGGAGCCCTTCGAGACGGAGGAGTGGATCGTCTGCCGGGTTCATCCGGACTACCACATCTCGGTCGATCGCTTTCTGTACAGCGTCCCCTGTCGGCTGGTGCGGGAACAGGTGGATGTGCGCCTGACCGCGACCACCCTCGAGATCTTCCACCGGGAGGAGCGGGTGGCAAGCCACCTGCGCACCACCGATCCCCGAAAACGCTTCAGCACCTTCAAGGAGCATATGCCGCCGAACCACCGGCACTATCTCGACCAGTCCCAGGAGGGCTATCTCGAGCGAGCCGGGAAGGCTGGCCCGGATGTCGTGCGATTTATCGAAGCCTTGTTCCGGAGGAGGCAATACCCGGCCTATGCCTACCGGACCTGCCAGGGGATCCTGTCCCTTCTGAAGGAGTATCCGGCTCACCGGGTGAACGCCGCCTGCGCCCTGGGGCTTCAGATGGGAACGGGGTCTTACAAAGCCCTCGAGGGGATCCTCAAACACGAGATGGATCGGAAGGCGTTGACCCCGGAGACAAAGCCTTCCGTCCCGGACCACGAAAACGTCCGGGGACCGGCCTATTACGGCGGAAAACCCGAGTCGACGCCGGGGCCACCGGTGTAACGTCAGAGACGATTTGGAGTTTTAATGTTCACAGCCCAACACAAGGAGATCCGAGCATGCTGATCAATCCCCTGAAAGACAAACTGACCACCCTCAAGCTTACTGGCATGCTGGAGGCCCTGGAGGAGCAAATCCGGATGCCCGATCTGGTCCGGGACCTGTCCTTCGAAGACCGGATGGGGCTCGTGGTCGATCGCGAGATCGCTCTCCAGGAAAGCCTTCGGACCGGACGGCGCCTAAAGGCCGCCAAGCTCCGGATGTCCGCCTCGATCGAAAACATCGACTTCCGGGTACCCCGGGGCCTCAAGAAGCCGCTCATTCTTTCTCTGGCCGATGGCGCCTGGATCGAGAACCACCAGAACATCCTGATCACCGGTCCCACCGGGATCGGAAAAAGCTATGTCGCGGAAGCCTTGGGCCAGAAGGCCTGCCGACAGGGACACCGGGTGCTTCTTCTCCGAGTT
This sequence comes from Nitrospirota bacterium, assembly GCA_021802325.1. Next base: position 1,196 of record JAKAAM010000077.1, on the reverse strand, counting down.
CCTCGACTGTTCCAGGCACTCGCTCTGGCCCGGGGAACGGGCCGCCTCCTGACGTTCTTCAGAAATCTCGCCCGCCTGGACGTTCTTTTACTGGAGGACTTCGGCCTCTCATCTTGCACCTCGGAACAACGGCAGGATCTTCTCGAGATCCTTGACGACCGGCACCAGACTCGCTCGACGATCCTTACGTCCCAGCTCCCGGTCGGAGCCTGGCACGAACAGATCGGAGAGCCCACAGTCGCCGATGCCATCATGGACCGACTCCTTCACGGGGCTTACGTCATCGAGATGAAAGGGGAATCTCTGAGGAAGAGGCGGACGGACGAGCCCGCTCCGGATGGAACGAAGTAAACAAAGCGCTCTACTTCAGTTCCTTAGTCATTGAAATCAAAGGCTCTTTGTGAGAAAACAAGCAACGGGAGATGGTCCTTCGGACAGTCATCCCATAAAGTTCCCCGAAGAGGAGCTCCCCTAGGTCTCGGGGGTGGCAACTTTGACCGGAATCGGCTGTTTTTGTCCCCGGTTGGGGATGGCAATCTTGGCCGGAATCAGACCCTGTTCAGACTCAGGACAGGGTGGCAAGTTTGATCGGAACGAAAGTGGCAACTTTGACTGGAATCGGTGGCAACTTTCATCGGAATACGCAGTGTAGTCGCTTATTACCCGGCCCTTGCCCGGGCTTTAAGGGATGTAAAGGCGGCGATTTTTCTGGCTCAGCTTATTTATTGGACTCCCAGAACAAGGACAGAAGCAGAAAGCTGGATCTACAAAACCAGTGGAGAGATAGAAATAGAGACTGGTCTTGTTTACGAGGAACAACTCACGGCCAGAAAAAAATTATTGCGATTGGGAATTATGGAGGAGCGCCACGCCCGACTTGAACACAGACTTTATTTTCGGGTCAAGGGAGATGAGTTGGACAGTCTTTGGAAGGAAGTGCAAGAGAACAGCCGCTCTCTCCGTCTGTATGGGATCCAAAAAGAATGGTCCCGTTTAAGAGTAGGGTGGGAGAGACAGAAGAAACAAACCGAATCATGATACGTATTATTTTTCATCTAGCTATGAAAAATGGAGAGAGTTGAGGAGAACTGTCGGAAAAAAAGGGGCGCAAAGGCCCCAAGAGACTTTATGGTTTTGGATGATGGTGAAAAAATTTACCTTTTAAAGAAGAAAAATTGAGGGAAAGCCAAATAAGA
>JAKAAM010000076.1 GCA_021802325.1 Nitrospirota bacterium | reverse complement strand
CGAGTCCTGGGGACGAGGGATCGGAGTCAACATCCGCTTTTTGACGATCGAGGCCAAGGTGGCGTATCTGCCCGCGCCGGGATCCTTCGGGGGAAATTCCTTCTTCTTTCCGATCTCCATAGGTTTCGATTTGTGAGCGAAGTGAGGATATAATAAGAAAAGGAAGGAGCGGAAATGGTTTTCACGAAAGAAGATATTTTGAAGGCTTTCGAAGAAATCGGAGAAATCGCGAGTGAACATGGAGTCATTATCGATATCGGCGTTTACGGGGGTTCCGCCATCGCCCTCCAGTGGGAGTTTCGCCGATCGACAAGAGATGTGGATATCGTTGTTTTTGGAGATCCGCAATTTCTGAGGGAGGCGGCAGCAATTGTCGCCAGCCGGCACGGTTGGCCGGATAACTGGATCAACGATGCGGTCAAAGGCTTTGTGTCGGCCCGCCAGGATGTTCAATTGTATCTGGAGTTTCCCAGGAAGTCGGAGGATCCTGGACTTCGTGTCTTTACGCCGGCGCCGGAATATATGCTCGCCATGAAGTGCATGGCGATGAGAACGGGTTCCGGGGAGGACCGTTCGGATATCGGCGATATCAAAAATCTTGTCCGTATCACTGGAGTCAAGTCGACGGATGATGTCCTGACGCTTGTCGAAAAGTACTATCCATCGAAACTCGTGACTCCCCGGACCCTGTTCGGCATTCAGGAAATTCTGGAGTCCATGAGCAGGGAGCGAAAAAACAACGGTTTCGAGATCGGAGGTTAGGCGATGCTGGAAGCTGACAAGTCAGTATTCATCCGCCCCGAAAGTCTTTACGACTATTCCGTAGCACTGGCGAAAGGCAATCCGGACGCTTGGACCATAGAGGAATTTCTGGACGCTTTCTACGGAGTTTCCCAAACCGGGAGACAGGCCATGATCGATAGGGAGCCCGAACTTCTGGCGGGAAAGATTGAAAATGGAGAGGTCACGGACGCCTATCTTGCGGCATTGGCAGAGTATCTGGCCTGGCGAGACGGCCTTCTGGTGCCGGAATGGACGCAGGATCGCCGGAGGGTCATGAAAGAACCCTGGTACGCGACCGGGATCTCCGGTCTCAAGCCGCTTTTGGCCATGGAAAGCCCGGCGGCTTTTCGGAGGCGAAATCTGTTCGTTTCCAAAAATGCCCTGTCAAGAGCGTGATTGTTCGCTCCTCATTGCGTCTTTCGGAGAAAATATGACTGTCGAATCCGCCGATCTCCGGAGCCCGGAGGTCCTCGAAAAGATTCTGTCCCGAGCCACGGAGATCCTCGTCAATGAGTACGGGGCGAGCCACGTCGTCTTCCACGGCTCCCGCCTCTTCGGGGATTCCTATCCGGACAGCGACATCGACCTTCTGGTCGTAAAAGAGACGAAAGAAAAAAATCCGATGGAGAGAACGAAGGAAGCGGAAGCCCTTCTGTCGGAGATCGGGGCTCCGGTTCCCTTCGACGTCCAGGTCTGGACGCCGGAAGAGGTGCGATGGGGACTTTCAGAAGGACAGACATACATCGGAGTGGCTCTCGGAAACGGTCGCGCTCTTTACGGCAAGAAGGAGCTTTTGATGACGGAAGAATATTTTTACAACATACAATCATGGTTGGATGACGCCCGCGAGCATCGCGTTTTTTCGGAAAACGCAATGGGCCGAAACAATGCGATCAGTGCTATGGACCAGCTGTTCCAGTCCACCGAGCGCTATCTGAAAGCGTTTCTCATGACCAAAGGAATCAAGGTGGATATGGTGCACAGTCTTCCCGGACTCCTCGACCAGATCATCAAGTACGAACCGTCCTGGGAATCTCATCGGAAAACGCTGGAAGTCGCTTACGAATGGGGACGGGCCTGCCATTATCCTCCCCGTCGTCCGGGCGAGGTCCGGATCGTGCCGACCCTTTCCGAGGTCGAGGACCTTCGCGACACGCTCGATCCGTGGCTCAAAACGCTTGACCAGAATCTTGAAAGGTCCATCGAGGTCCAGGAAAAGAGCCGAAAGAAGGACCATGGGCTTGGATTTTGAAATGTCTGACAAAACAGCCGTTTTCCCCGAAACAAGTCCGACCCGGTACCTGACCGGTATGGCTGCCCTCAACATCCCGTCCCCGGAAAACACGGGGGGAGACTGGCATTTTGGGGGGACGTTCCGATCCCCCTCTTTCCCTGATAATATTGGTCTTGCGGGAGAAGGGCTTGAATGGAATACCAATGCTCTCTTCGGAGACTACGGAATCCATGAATGCTCAGATATCCTCCGGAGCAGGGGGATTTCTATCCCCGATGGAGTTCAGGTTTTCTCGGCAAACCACTACCGGGCGATTCTCGATATGCTCTATCGCTCTATCTCAGCTGGACGGATTCCAGAACACCTTGCTATTGGAGATTGGCTGGACACAGAGGAACAAAAGAGAGTCCTATTCTGTCTTCTCGATCAGTTCTCCCATCGGTTTTCACCTCCTGAACAAAAATTGATCGCCTCATGGATCGCACTTCAGAAATGACCCCTGAAGAACAAATTCATTGTGATCTCATGAGATCTATTGCTCGCTCTTTGTCAGATACCCCGCTTATTCTCAAAGGAGGGACGGCCCTCCTTTTGGCCTACGGACTCAATCGATTTTCCGAAGATCTTGATTTTGACAGCAACAAACATCTTCGTCTTGAGAACCGGATCGAAAAAGCCTCGGGCCCCCTTGTAAAGGTCGAATCAGTCGACGTTCCAAAAAATACTGAAACAGTCCAGCGTTACCGGGTCAAATACAGCATGAAGGCGATGTCGGGAGTATTGAAGATTGAAGTTTCCTGTCGAGATTCTCTTATGACTCTTCCAAAGCCCATTTTCATGACGGAATCCGGGTTTATGACCTTCCTGTTCTCATCGACCACAAACTAGAAGCACTCCAGAATCGGACAGCCGCTCGGGATCTATACGATCTCCATTTTCTTCTCACACAGAAACCTCAGACATTTTCCAGGGAACAAACTCAAAGACTGGTCGAATCTACGCGTGATATCGATGCGCTCGAACGTCGCTATGCCGAGTCCTTCAAGGAAGATGTGGTTAAGCGACCTCGGTTGTCGACTCCTCCCGGGTGCGTGACAGAAGTCCCGCCTTTTTCTTTTCCTTCAGCCGGTCACTCTCTCCCTTGATATTGACCGTGGTGGCATGGTGCAACACCCGGTCCCCCCCTGTGTCAGGAGGGCGCTGGCGATGACCGGATCTCCAAAAATATCCCCCCAATTTCCATAGGTCTGATTCGAGGTGAGAATCATGGAGCCTCGCTCGTAACGCCGGGAGATGAGCTGGAAGAACAAGTTGGCGCCCAGGCGATCAATGGGGATGTACCCGATCTCATCGATGATCAGCAGCTTGACCTGGGAGAGGGCCTTGAGCTTTTCCTCAAGCCGCCCCTCCTGATGGGCTTTTCCGAGGCCAGCCATCAAGGACTGGGCACCCACAAAGAGGGTGCGAAAGCCTTTCCGGATGGCCTCGACTCCCAAGGCAACAGACAAATGGGTCTTTCCCACGCCCGGAGGCCCTAAAAATCACGTTGTCCCCATTGGCGACCCACCGGCAGGTCGCGAGCTCCCGGATCCGTTTGGGATCAAGCGACGGCTGGGACTCAAAGTCGAAGCCCTC